>JBDLIR010000001.1:0-23043 GCA_039714815.1 Actinomycetota bacterium
ACCTCATCGCTGGTGAGGTGCTTGCAACGGATCTCTCCGAGGCAGACCTCTCCCACGTCGAGCAAACACCGATCGGCGAAGCAGGCGTGTGCCTGGAGATAGCGCTGGATGAATAGCGGTTGACCGCTTTCTGGCATCCGTCTTCTGTCTGTGCTCTGCTGATCAACTAATCAGGCCCGCGATCACCTGGAGGCCGATGATGAGTATCAGCGGCGACAGGTCGAGGGCTGCACCGCCAAAGCGGACCGGAGGGATCACGGCACGGATCGGTTTCAAGATGGGCTCGATGAGCCGCGACAGTCCGTCGTAGAGCTTTCGCACGGGATGGTCCCAGGGCACTCTTCCGAACACCACGACGTAGGACAACACGATCCAGGCCAGCATCGCAATGGTGAGGAGCTGGATCAGAGAGAGGAGAAAGCTCACTTCAGGATGAGGATCCGAAGAGGCCGATGCGTGCGAGACGCTCCTGCTCGCCAACCCCGAGTGAAGAGCCCGCCGGGGTGACCAGGATGACGCCTTGAGCCGTCTTGGCCATTCGCCCGTCGAGTGCGTACGTCAGACCCGAAGCGAAATCGACGATCCTTCGCACCATCTCTGGTTCGGTGCTGCGCAGGTCGAGTACGACCGTACGCCCCATGCGGATGGAATCGGCGAGCGTCTGAGCGTCGGAGAAGTTCCTCGCGACGATCACCTGGGACTCGGGTTCGGACCGCCTCGCTGGACCGTCTGCGCGCCCGGCAGGTACGCCGTCCTGGTGGATGAACACACCGGCTTCTGCATGAGTCCTGTCCGATGAGATCGTTCTCGCAGTCGATGCCGGCGGCTCAACCCTGCGACCCGAGACGACAGCTCCGGGAGGGGCGACAGACGATGTCGGTGCAACATACGGCTCAGGCTGACGGGGCGCCGCGCCCGGCTGACCGGGTTGATGGGCCTCGCCGGCGCGTTCCATCGCCTCGGTGCCCTGTTCGTCGTCGACAAGACCAAGATAGAAAAGTGTCTTGTTCCAGATTGAAGCCATCGCGTCGTTCCCTCGTCTCGTCAGCCAGTGTGGCTGTTGGTACCCTCAAAGATAGCCCGTCCCACGCGAATCGTCGTCGCGCCTTCGAGAATCGCTATCTCGAGATCGTTCGTCATCCCCATCGAGCACACAACGATGTTCCCGTTGCGTTCTCGAAAGTCGTCGTAGATGCCCCTGAGCATGCGAAACCACGGGGCGCTGTCTCTCGGATCCCTCGTTATCGGTGGTATCGCCATCACCCCTCGCACGTCAGCGCCGGTCTCCAACACCGTGTCGAGCACCTCATGGGCTCTGTCGGGGTCGAAGCCTGACTTCTGGGGTTCCCCTGCAAGGTTGAACTGGATGAGGGCAGGCCCTCCCTCCGCCGCCACCCAACGCTGCGCCAGCGAGAGCCGGTCGAGCGAATGCAACAACGATGCGTGCTGTGCGACGTACCTCGCCTTGCGAGACTGGAGCGGGCCGACGAAATGCCACTCGATGTCATCAGGTAGGTCTGCGTCGATCCTGGCTTTGAACGCTTGCTGTCTGTTCTCGGCGAATGTGCGTTGCCCCTCGGCATAGACGGCAAGAACCTCGGCGTCTGATCGAAGTTTCGAGACGACGACGAGATCGATATCTGTGACGTCTCTGCCAGCTTCGGCGGCAGCAGACACCATGCGGGACCTGACCGCGTTCAAGCCTGAGGTAGCCATGCGACTGTCACCTGTCTGTCAGAGGTTCGGTCCTGACGATAGGACGCCATGGATCCATCTTCGAACGTGCAGATGCCCATGTCGACCGTCTCGATGGTGTCCAACTGGGTGCGGATCGCAAGCCCGAGGTCGACGCTCGTGCGACCGGCGCGCGTTTTGGCCGCAAACCCGCCGATCGCGTCGACGACCTCCTGGCCGACCTCGTAACAACAAGGTCCGATGTGCGGCCCGATGACGGCACGCTCGACGGGGTTGCCTGCACGATGCATCACATCCACGGCTTCGGGAACCGCACCCGCTGCGACACCACGCCAACCGGCGTGGACGACCGCCCTCGACCGTTGCGAGATCAGGACGACGGGTACACAATCAGCGGTCGCTATCGCGATCGGTAGCCCTGGAACATCAGTCACGAGACCGTCCGCATCTCCGTAGAACCCCGGCGCATCCGCATACGCGACGACCGATCCGTGGACCTGCCTGATCGTTGCCCAGTCGCGTGGAATTTCGAAATGGGTTGAGATCGTGTCGCGGGCGCGCCCATCGGAACGAGCGTCACCGTCGGCCCTCGTGCCGAACACGACCCCCGGAATACCGGGAGGGGTGATCATCCCTGGACGAAGCCTGGAATGTCCATCTCGTCGGTGCCGTGGCTCTCGACGGGTCCGCCGAGTTCGCGTTCCCTGGCGCCTGTTGGCCGCACACGGCCCGATGCTTGCCCTGAGACAGGCGGCGCATAGCTCGTTCGGCGATCACGGTCGAACCCGGCTGCGATCACGGTCACGCGCATCTCATCGCCGAGAGTCTCGTCGATGACCGATCCGAAGATGATGTTCGCGTCGGCATCGGAATGCTCGCTGATGAGAGTCGCTGCCGTGTTGACCTCGTGAAGCGACATGTCGCTTGGCCCGGCGATCGACAGCAGGACTCCCCTCGCTCCCTCCATGGAGGTTTCGAGCAACGGACTCGAGATCGCCTTCTCGGCGGCCTGCTGGGCCCGTGAGTCTCCGGTGCTGACGCCGATACCCATCACAGCAGACCCTGCGTCGGACATAACGGTCTTGACATCGGCGAAATCGACGTTGATCAAACCAGGCGTCGTGATGAGGTCGGTGATACCGCGCACCCCTGAAGTGAGCACTTCGTCTGCCATGGCGAACGCATCGGTTACCGGTGTGTTCGGATCGGCGATCTCGAGAAGCTTCTCGTTCGGGATGATGATCAACGTATCCACGGCAGCCTTGAGCGCCTGGATACCTTGCTCAGCCTGTACGGAGCGTCTGCGACCTTCGAAACCGAACGGACGCGTGACGACGCCGACCGTCAGGGCTCCAAGGCCTCTGGCGACCTCGGCCACCGATGGTGCGCCTCCGGTGCCGGTGCCTCCACCTTCACCCGCGGTGATGAACACCATGTCCGCTCCACCAAGCGCGTCTTCGATCTCGTCGCGGTGCTCTTCTGCGGCCTCGCGCCCAACCTCGGGGTTGGCTCCTGCGCCAAGCCCACGGGTCGACTCACGGCCGATGTCGAGCTTGACATCAGCGTCAGACATCAGCAACGCCTGTGCGTCGGTATTGATAGCGATGAACTCGACACCACCAACACCCATATCGATCATGCGGTTCACCGCGTTGACGCCACCACCACCGACACCGACCACCTTGATCACTGCTAGATATGTGTGAGGCGAGTTGTTTGTTTCTGCCATCAAATCCATCCCTCCCAACGAAGGTTCTGGTCAACCTTAGTCACAAGGTTGAGGTTTACGCCACGCTTATTCCTCATCCTCTACCTCAGCTTGAGGGTCGAGTTCTTCGGGCTGGGAGACGAGCACCGCCGGCCTCGTCGGTGCGATCAGGTTGATCTCCGCTCCCTCCTCGAGTTCCGTGTCGAGAAGTGACGCAAGAACGAGGGCCTTGTCCTCGAGTTGGACCGGACGCCCGAGCCTCACGATGTGCCCCCCAACGGTCGCGACGAGACCGCCGTCATCTACAGATATGACCGCATCCCTGGCAAGGTCCGGGCGCAACACCGAGCCGAATTCAAGGGCTCCGGTGACCATCGGGTTCACCACTGCTTCTCCGACCGGCGTCGTCGAGGTGTCGATGTCGACAAGGAACACACCGTCTCGAGGGCCGTCTATCGGCTCGAGAACGGTCGATTCGCGAGAGAGCATCACCCATCCCTCCCCCGAACGGGCGGGAGCGAGCGCAACGTGTTCCGTGACAGCGACAGACACCGTTCCCGGCAAGCGAACCGAAACGTCGGCAGTAGCTATCCACGGATCTGACTCGACAGCGTGCTCGATCGCACCGGCGTCGACATCGATAGTGGGGATGCCCACGATGACTCCCATGCCCTCGATGATCGCCGCCGGGTTGGAGACCTCTTCTCCAGAGACCGAGATCGACGATATCGACAGCAGCGGGCTTCGAACCAGCCAGAAACCCAGCACTCCGACCGCGATAAGAGCGATGATCATGAGGATTCTGCGGAGCCGGTGTCTGGCTCTGTCTTCGGACACGCCCCTGCGGCGTTCAGCGACACGGGGTTCGATGGTTGTCATGTGCCGGCCCCAACCGCGCTGAAGTCTCCAAGGAACTTGATCTCCGGTTCGAGTTCGATCCCCGTTTCGTCACGGACGATGGCCTTGATCCTGTACACGAAGCGGAAGATATCGCCCGCGGTTGCGTCACTCGCGGCAACCATGAAGTTGGCGTGAACGGTCGACACCGCAACTGCACCGAACCGCTCTCCCTTGAGGCCGATCCGGTCGATGATGGCACCCGCGTGGTCGCCGGGAGGATTCTTGAACACGCTCCCCGCGTTGAGCGTCCCCCCTGGCTGATGATCCTTCCTCCATCGCGTGATCGAGCGGAGCTCGTCCTCGAGGGTGCTGGGGTCCCCCGCCGACGTCTTGAACGTCGCCTGTACCACGATGTCTGTGTCGGCCAGATCGGAGTGCCTGTATGAAAGCGCCAGATCCGCCGGTGTCATGCGGTCCACCTCGGCCGTTGTTACGTCGAGGACAAGGGCATGGTCGAGAACCTCTGCGGTGTCTGAGCCATGACCACCGGCGTTCATCCGGATCGCGCCGCCAACAGACCCCGGTATCCCCACGTAGAATCCGAGCCCGCCGCGACCCTCTTGTGCTGCAAAACGTGCAAGCTTCGGGAGCGGCATCCCGCCTCCAGCAACGATCGAGCCATCGGGAGAGACGGCTCCTGCCTGGAAGGCTCTCCCGAGCCTGATCACGAGACCGTCGATGCCGTCATCGGCGATGACGACGTTACTGCCGCGGCCAAGTACGACTATGTCGGTGCCCGGTTCGACCGCGGCAAGGACATCACGCAATTCTGAGAGGTCAACCGGTTCGGCGAAGTACGCAGCCGGGCCACCGACCTTGTACGTCGTCATCGGCCCAAGAGGAACATCTGTGGTGATCGCGGGATGCTCGATCATCGTGCTGCCTCGATGGCGAGAACGACATCTCCCGAAATCGACGAGACGTCACCGGCGCCCAAGAGCAGGATGACATCACCAGGCTCAGCCGACGCCGCAAGCATGTCCGGAATATCTTGAAGTCGTGGAACGAATGCAACCTGTCCACCCGCAGCTTCGACAGACTGGGAAACGAGCCTCCCGGTCACTCCGATGATCGGGCGCTCGCCTGCGGCGTAGATACCGCTCACGATCACCTGATCTGCCAACGCCAACGGTGCGCCGAACTCAGGTGCGAGGTCGGCGGTCCGGGTGTATCGATGCGGCTGGAACACCGCGATCACCTTTCCACTCGACCCCACCGATGCTGCAGCTATCGTTGCGGCAACCTCCGTTGGATGGTGGGCGTAGTCGTCCACGACCGTGATCCCATCCACCAGCGCCGCGATCTCGTATCTCCTCCGCACGCCCCTGAACTCGCTCATGGCTGCCGCGGCTGCTGCGATATCGAATCCCGTTTCTCCGAGAAGTGCGAGAACACCGGCTGCATTCGACGCAAGGTGCTCGCCTGGCTTGGGCAACGTCACTTCGGTCGTGCCGGCTGCACCCTCGAGCTGGAATGAGACGGCCCCTTCGTTGTGCTCGAGGTCTGTGATCCGCCACTGCGCATCGGGTGCGAAGCCGTAGGTCGTCACGTCGACGGTTTGTGCGAGCCTGCGGACGCCGGCGTCGTCAGCGCACACGACCTTCGGACCGGTGACCCGGCCCGCGACCTGGGCGAACGCGTCCTCGAGTGCCGCAACCGTCTCATAGTGGTCGAGATGGTCGGCTTCAATATTGGTGATCAGGAGAGCGTCGAGGCTCAGATGACGGAACGTGCCGAATGCCTCGTCTGCTTCGAGCAGGAAGAGTTCGTCCGTTCCCACTGATGCGCCCGTGTTGAGGCCGATCATCTCCCCTCCGACGAGGAACGACGGGTTCACGCCGATCGCACGGGTGGCTGCAACGGCAAGTGCGGTCGACGTCGTCTTCCCGTGCGTTCCTGCGAAGCCGAACGTTCGACGATGCGTGGTCAGCGCCTTGAGCAGTGCGGGGCGACGCCATATCGCGATACCGAGATCGGCGGCAGCACGAAGTTCGGGGTCCGTGTCTGGCACGGCCGACGACGCCACGACGACTTCGACGTCGGTTATCGCCTCTGGCTTGTGTCCAAGCCATGTGGTGATGCCCACGTCCTTGAGCGAGTCGAGCATGCGTCCCGGTTTGAGGTCGCTCCCAGACACGGTGTGACCGAGCTGGCTGAGTAGCTTCGCCAGGCCAGACATGCCTGCGCCACCTGCGCCGACGATGTGGACCCGCTGCGGGATCGTCGTGCCGTCACCCACGGTGCACCTCCATAACGCGATCTGCAACGATCCTGGCAGCCGAGAGGTGGGGGGAGTCGGCAAGGGCTGCGGACATGCCGGCGAGACGGTCGGGGTTGCCGAGCAAGGACGTGACCGTGTCGCGGATCTTGCCAGTCTCAGATTGGTCGATGACGACGAATCCACCGGCGTCGACCGCATCGATGGCGTTCATTCCCTGGTAGGCGCCCCCGGCAGGGAGCGGCACGATCACCGCCGGGGTGCGTGTGGCATGGAGTTCGGCAACGGTCATCGCCCCTCCCCTCGATAGCGCCAGATCTGAAGCGGCGTAGAGCATCGGCATGTCCTCTTCGTATCCTCTCACGACCCAGCCAACCACATCTCGCGCAAGGGCGGTGAACTCTTCAGCATGGGCCTGGCCGCAGATGTGTACGATCTCGAATGGCCTCCCTTCGGCCGACGCAAGAGCGCGGACGATCTCGTTGAGGGCACTTGCGCCGAGGCTGCCACCGACGACCCCGAGGACGACGGCGTCATGTGCTACGCCGTAGCGCTCCCTTGCAGCGCTCTTCAATTCGTCTCTGTCGAATTCGCTGAACGTCGATCGAAGGGGGCTCCCGACGACCTCGGCCATCGGGAGTTTCGACAAGGCAGGAGCGAACGATGCGAATACGGTGTCCGCCCTCCTGGCGATCAACCGGTTTGCGACCCCTGGCCGGGCATTTGCCTCATGGACGATCAACGGGATGTCCGTCTTGGTCGCAGCGAGCGCAGCCGGGCCGGCGACGTAGCCGCCGAAGACGACCATCGCTCCGATGTCTCTCTCGATGATGGTGTCCGCGATCACGTTCCTTGCGGTGCGCACCTTGAGCGGGAGGGTCAGGTTGTCGGTAGACAGCGAGCGGCGGATCCCGTGGATATCGACTTCGACGAACGGATACCCGGCCGTGGGAATCACATCGGCCTCCATCCTGTCCCCTCCGAAGAAGATGATGTCCTCCTTTGGGACTCCGCGAGACATGAGGACCTCCGCGACTGCGAGGGCGGGATAGACATGTCCGCCAGATCCGGCAGCGGCGAGGCCGACCGTCACGACTCGGTCCCGGCGGGAGGTGCGAGAGCGATGTTGATCAGGACCCCAACGGCGAACAGGTTCATCAACATCGCATTGCCGCCGGCGGAGATGAACGGCAGCGGGACACCCGTGATCGGGAGAACGGCGATGACCCCACCGATGTTGACGAGCGCCTGGATCGTCAACCACGAGACGATCCCTACTGCAAGCAGCCTCGAGAACAGGTCAGGGGCGCGGAACGCTATCGAGATCCCTACCACTGCAAAGAGCGCGAACAGTGTCATGACGATACCCGCTCCGGCGAACCCTGTCTCTTCTCCGATGATGGCGAAGATGAAGTCTGTGTGTGCGTTGGGCAACCACGACCACCGTGCCCTACTCATTCCGAGGCCGACACCGAAGAAGCCGCCCGACCCCAGCGCCACCATGCTCTGAACAGCCTGGAGTCCTGTGCCCTGGGCAGAGGCGAACGGGTCGAGGAAGCTCAAGAGCCTGTCCTTGCGATACTCAGCAGACATCGCAAGCCCGGTCATCACGATGGTTCCGAGGGCGCCAAGGCCGAAGACGTATCGCAACGGGACCGTCGATGCGGTAAGCATGACGAACGCTGGAACAACGACGAGCAGCAGGTTCCCGAAGTCCGGCTGCATCAGCAACAGGATCGACACCGTCCCCAAGATGACGCCGACGGGGGCGATGACGTGCCCGAGGTTGTGAACAAGATCCCTCTTCTTCGTGAGGATCGCTGCAAGGAGCGTCACCGTTGCGAACTTCGCAAGCTCTGCGACCTGGAGGGTGACAGGGCCGACCTCGATCCAGCGTACTGCTCCTCCTCGCTCATCGCCGACGGCAACCGTCAGGACGAGACCTGCGACCGCTGCGAGGAAGATCGGGAGAGCGAACCTCTGCCACAATCGGTACGGGATGAACGCGGCCACCACGAGTGCAGCCGTGCCGAGGCCGACCCAGATCAGCTGCTTCGAGAAGAGGTCGAACTGCTTCGATGTCGTTGAGATCGAGACGACGGACGACGCCGACAGCATGGCGCCGAGCCCGATGACCACCAGCATCGCCACGATCACAAGGAGGATCGCGGCCCTCTGGCCGCCCGCTGAGCGGATCCTGTCGAGCGTGCGCGGGTGGAGGTCCTTTGGTTTCGCCACCCGTCGTGTCGCCGTATCGCTCATGCGGTGCCCACTCTCATGGCCCGTGCCTCAAAGCCCGTACGAGGCTCGTGAATACATCGCCTCTGTGCGCATAGGATGTGAACTCGTCGAAGCTCGCACATCCCGGTGCAAGCAATACCGTATCGCCATCGGTCGCGATCTCCGCGGCTTTCGCGACGGCGCTCGCAAGGGTTGCCTCCACGATGACCCCGTGCTGCGCCAAAGCAGCGATCTGGGGGCCGGCCTCACCGAACGCGATCAGCGTGTGCACAGAAGGCAGATCCGTCAATATGGACAGGTCGAGGTCCTTGTTCTGCCCGCCCGCAAGGAGGATCACATCGGTGAACGCTCCCGCTGCTGCGACGGTTGCGTGCGGGTTGGTCGCCTTCGAGTCATCGACCCACGTCACTCCATCGACAACGGCAACGACCTGTCTGCGATGGGCACCCTGGGTGAAGGTCTCGAGCACTTCTGCAACTCCGGAACGCGTCGCGCCCACGGCCATAGCGATGGTCGCCGCCGCAACGAGGTTGAACCGATAACTCGGGTCGGTAGTGGTCGTGTTGTATCTGTGGCCACCGATGACGATGTCGCTACCGTCGACGCCGTTTCCGTCTTGAGGGAGACTGATCCCGGAACAGGGCACGAGAGAACAGGGAGCGGCTTCGACCGCTTCAACCACGATGGGGTCGTCGACGTTGTACGCAAGCACGCCGTCTTCATCCATCCCTGCGAATATCGCAGCTTTTGCGGCGATGTACGCCTCGACGGTTCCATGCCAGTCGAGATGGTCCTGTGCGATGTTGAGGAGCGCAGCGGCCTTCGGCTTGAACGCCCCCATGAAGAGCAACTGATAGGACGACAACTCGAGGACAGCGACGTCTGCGTCGTCATCGGTCAATCCCGACACGGGTGTTCCGATGTTCCCGACCGCAATGGCGTGGACCCCTGAGGCCGAGAGCATCGCTGTAGCAACTTCCGTGACGGTCGTCTTCCCGTTGGTACCTGTGACCGCTGCGTAGTCGATCGTGAGATGCTCGAGGCCGAAGCCGGCCTCCGTGATCACATCGATACCTTCGTTGATCGCATCGGACAATGGCGGCTCGATGGCTGAGAACCAGGGACTGGTCACAACCCGATCAACACCGGAGAGGTAGTCGGCGGTCCACGGCGGTTCGACGACGGTGACCGTCCCTGGCCCGGCCGGCGGCTCGATCGTCGTCTCCTGGTCGAAGAGGACGAGGTCGTGCCCCTCCGAGGCGACGGTGTTCGCAACGCTATCCAAGCCTCGCAGGCTCGCACCGAGGAGAAGGTACCTCACGGCAACGGCCCTGCCGACGATACCCAGTCGGCATAGAACAGTCCGACACCGACGGCGACCACCATTCCCGAGATGATCCAGAACCGGATGATGACGGTGGTCTCGGGCCATCCCTTCAACTCGAAGTGATGGTGGATGGGGGCCATGCGGAAGATGCGTTTGCCGAACACACGGAACGAGAACACCTGCAGGATGACGGACACCGTCTCCATCACATAGAGGCCGCCAAGGATGATGAGCAGCAGTTGCGTGTTCGTGAGGAGCGCGAGAGCAGCCATCGCACCGCCTATGGCCTGGGAGCCCACGTCGCCCATGATGATCTTCGCTGGTGCCGCGTTCCACCACAGGAAAGCGAGGGCGGCCCCGACTGCCGCAGCGGCGAACACAGATAGATCGAGAGCGCCGTCGACCTGATAGAACTCAGGGTTCCTCGACTGCCAGAACCCGATGAGGATGAATGCGCCGAACACGAGGGCGGACGAACCTGCGACGAGACCGTCAAGACCATCGGTGAGGTTCACACCGTTCGCCGTGGCCGTCAACATGAACAAGACCAGCAGGAAGAACAGGATCGGGCCGAGATCGATACCCAACGGTCGTACGAACGACAGCTCGTGGCTGACACCCGCACGCGATGCTCCCCACGCGAACCCGAACGCGATCAGGAGCTGGCCCGAGAACTTCCATCGCTTTGACAAGCCTTCATTGCGTTTGCGGGCGTACTTCACGAAGTCGTCAGCGAATCCGATCAGGCCCATCCCTACGAGTGCGAACACCGCGAGAAGCGCCTTGTCGTCGATCTCTTGGACGGAGAAGACGAAGCCGTCCCCGAACGTGAAGAACTTGAAGTGCGAGATCACGTAGCCCACGACGATTCCGACGATGATCACGACACCGCCCATCGTCGGCACACCCTGCTTGTGCATATGTCCTTCGACCTCGGCCTGGATGAACTGCCCGATGTTGCGCTTCCGGAATTGCTTGATCGCTATCGGCGTCGTGAAGATGACCAACACGAAGGCGAAGGCAGACGACAGCAGCAGCGAGATCATCGCCGGGCGTCCTGTATCAGCTCCACCGCCAGCCGTTCAAGGCCAGCGCTGCGGGATGCTTTGATCAACACTGTGTCTCCGGGTTCGAGAATCGCCGTGAGCGTATCGTGCGCCTCACTGATATCTGCGGCATGCACGACGATCCCACCTGCACCCAACGCGTAGCCGTGATCGGGCCCGATGACGACAAGAGACTCGAATCCGAGCTGTACCGCAAGCTCCCCCATGCGTGCATGCTCGCGCTCGCACACAGGACCGAGTTCGGCCATCGGGCCGAGCACGGCGATCAGCCTCCCCGGCATCGCTGCCACGGTTTCGAGCGCCGACGCCACCGACTGGGGGTTTGCGTTGTAGGCGTCGTTCACGACGGTGTATCTGCCAGGGTGCACGTCCATGCGCCAGTCCGACCCGCTCGTCGTTTGCATCCGCTCCGCGAACGTCGCGATGTCGAGTCCGAGTGCGACGGCGGCGGCGATCGCGGCTGCGGCGTTGACCGCATGGTGGATTCCCGCCATCGCAAGAGTGCCCTCATAGGTGTCTCCCAATGCACGGATGCGGTAGGTCGACGATCCGTCGGGCGCGGTGCCCGCAGCTTCGACCTCTACATCGGCAGGCGGCCGGCCGAACGTGATCTGTCGCTGGACGATCGGCCGCTGCAGTCGATGCTCAGCGGAAGGCACGATCGCAGTGCCACCGGACTCGAGTGCTTCGATGAGTTCGAACTTCGCATCTGCGAGCCCCTCTTCGGAACCGAACGTCTCAAGATGCACGACGCCGAGATTCGTAACTATTGCAACGTGCGGGCGAACCACGGGCGCCAGCCACGCGATGTGTCCCGCTCCGCGTGACCCGACCTCGACGATCAGAGCCGAGGCATCGTCGGGAGTCGAAAGGATGGTCAGCGGCACACCGACCTCGTTGTTGAACGAGCGCGGCGACGCCCACGACCGATCGATTCCCGCTGATAGGAGATCCTTCGTCGAGGTCTTGCCGGTCGAACCGGTGATCGCGATGACCGGCATGTCGAGTTCGTCCCTTCGCATGATGCCGAGGTCTCTGAGGGCGTCGAGCGTGTCGTCGACTTCGATGCGGGTTTCGACATCCTGGCACCGTCCGCGTTCGACGACGACGGCGCTTGCGCCTGCGTTCAACGCATCACCTGCGTACTCGTGGCCGTCGAAGTTCTCGCCTTTGATTGCCACGAACAGGGAGTCGGGTGCGACATCCCGGCTGTCGATGCCGACAGAAGCAACACGCGCGGAACTATCACCGACGAGGGATCCCGCCAGCCTGCCCGCTATGTCGGCGAGCGCCCACCCGAGGTCGATCGCCATGGTCATGGCCGCTGCACCAGCCCGCGCTTGTCGAGTGCGGCGATCGCCTGGGAACGGTCGTCGAACGGTGTGATCACGCCTTTCGCCTCGATCCCCTTCTCGTGGCCTTTTCCGAGTATCAACACGATATCTCCAGGATCGGCTTCAGCGATCGCGACGGTGATCGCGTCGCCGCGATCCAGGACCACCCGTGACACCGATCCCGGTACCGCATCTGCACCGCGGCGAACCTCTGCGGCGATCTCTGCCGGGTCTTCACTGCGGGGGTTGTCTGACGTGATCACCGTCAGGTCGGCGAACCGTACAGCGGCAGCGCCCATCAACGACCGCTTGTCCCTGTCACGGTCGCCAGCGGCGCCGATCACCGTTATGACCCTGCCGCCGGCCGCCACCTTGGCCGCTTGCAGGACCTCAGAGATGGCGTCGGGCGTGTGTGCGTAGTCCACAACAACGGTGAACTCGCCGGAATGCTCGACGACTTCCATCCTGCCCGGAATATTCGGGACCCCGGCCAGACCGGCGATGATGCCGGCATCGTCGACATCCTGTGCGATCGCGATCGCTGCGGCGACCGCTGCGTTTGCGACGTTGAACGCCCCGATCAAGGGGATCTCAACGTCGAACTCTCGCCCACGGTGGCCCAATGTGAAAGCTGTACCTCGTGGCGTTGAGATGATGCTGCGTGCACGGACATCTGCATCCCCGGTGGTGCCGACGCTCAGCACAGGGATCGTGACTGTCGATGCGAGCCTGGCGCCGAATGGATCATCGATGTTGATAACGCACCGACGAACTCTGTCAGGCTCGAACAAGGATGCCTTCGACGCGAAGTACGACTCCATGTCGCCGTGGAAGTCGAGGTGGTCCTGGGACAGGTTCGTGAACGCGGCGATGGAGAAGGTGATCGCATCTGCGCGGTGGAGGTCCAACGCGTGGGAGGACACCTCCATCGCAACCGCATCCACCCCGGCATCTCGCATCGAGCCCAGCAGCTCCTGAAGGTCCGTGGCCTCCGGGGTCGTGCGCTCGAGGGGTACAGGTTCGCCGTCGATTCGCGCTCCAAGCGTCCCGATGAGACCCGATTTCCATCCGTAGGCCTGCCAGATCGATTCGAGCATGTGTGCAACCGTGGTCTTGCCATTGGTGCCGGTGATGCCAACGACAGCAAGAGAGGTGTCTGGCTCCCGGTACACAGTGCGGGCGGCGTGCGCCATGGCCTGGCGTGTGTCTGGGACAACGATCTGTGCGATGTCGGCGTCGACAGGGCGCTCGACGAGCAGCGCTGCCGCTCCGGATGCGATCGCCCCGGCGATGTAGTCATGCCCGTCGAAAGCCATCCCCGTGATAGCGATGAAGAGCGCTCCCTTTGTGACCTTGCGCGAGTCGTGCGTTGCCGAAGTGACCGCCGTGTCCGGCTGCGACACCGAAACGACCCCGCCGAGCGACGCTGCGACTGCCGCGACGGTTACCAGATCAGCCTGCACGTCATTTCCGATCTGGTGGCACGGGTTTTCTTCGTTGATTTCCTCGCCGATGCTTTCGCTAACTCACCGTGCACGTCAATTCCGATCTGGTGGCACCTGTCTTCTTCGTTGACTTCTTCGCCGATGCTCGCGCTAACTCACCGTGCACGTCAATTCCGATCTGGTGGCACACCAAGCTGATGCAGGGCCGCCTGGGCAACTTCCTTGAACACCGGCGCGGCGGATGCCCCACCGAGGTTCAGTTCCACGCCATCAGATCCAAGCCCGGATGGAGAATCGATGACGACCGCAACGACGACCTTGGGGTCATTGAGCGGAGCCATACCGATGAATGATGCGTTCGTCGCCTCGACGTACTGGCCGATCTCGGTGTCGAACTTGTTCGTCGTTCCCGTCTTCCCACCCGCGGTGTAGGCGTCCATGCGTGCTCGCCTTCCGGTTCCGTTGTCCTCAACGACGCGCCCGAGCATCCAGCGCATCGTCCCTGCAGTTTGGGAAGACAGGACCGTGCGGGTGCGAGGCTTGGTCACGATCGGCTCACCATCGGCCGGCCTTATCTCTTTGACCAGGAAGGGTTCCGTCCACACGCCGTCGTTGGCGATCGTCGAATAGACGGCGGCCATCTGTATCACGGTCGTGCCGATCGCATATCCGATGCCGATCGACGACCCCGTCGTGTTGTTCCACTCCGATGTCGGCAGCAGCGGCCCGTAGCGTTCTCCTGCTACGTCGAGCGACGCCGGGGTTCCGAGCCCGAATTCGGTCAGGTACTGGTAGTGGAGGTCCCGCCCCATCCTGCGTTCGATCTCGATCGTCCCGACGTTCGAGGACTTCTTAACGACATCCTTGACAGGCATCCACGGAGGGTTGTAAACATGATCCGTGTAGGTGAACTCACCGATCGTTACGGACTTCGGCGTGTCGATGGGCGTGTCCGGCGTCACGATGCCTTCTTCGAGTGCGGCTGAGATCGTCACGGTCTTGAGTGTCGAACCAGGTTCGAAGATGTCCGTGACCGCCCGGTTGCGCATCGCTTCTGCATCGTAGGCCGCACGGTCGTTCAGGTCGATCGCCGGGTAGTTCGCCATCGCCAGTATCTCTCCCGTTTCGGGATTCATCACGACGAGCGATGCTCCGACTGCCTCCGTGCGGATCACCATGTCCTCGATTGCTTTCTCGGAAGCGAACTGGATCTCGCGGTCGATCGTCGTGACGATGTCCGAACCGGGGGTAGCAGGATCGATCAATGCTTCACCTTGAGGGATCACTCTCCCGTACGGGTCGCGCTCAACGATCAAACGCCCGGGATCGCCGACGAGTTCCGAGTTGAACGTCCTCTCCAGGCCTTCGACACCTGCGCCGTCATCGTATCTCGTGAGTCCGATCACCTGCGCCGCGACAGCGCCAGCCGGGTAGATCCGCAGCGGTACCTGCTGGTAGAAGACACCGGCAAGATCAGCGTCCTCCACAGCCTCGGCGATGATCTCCTTGCGGTCGTTCCTGATGCGGACTGCGATCTCTTCGTATCGGCTGTCTATCGACTGTGCCTCGATGAGTTCGCTCGTGAGCGTCTTCACGTCGCGCCCGCTGTACGGTGCGAGCACAACTGCGGCTTCGGCAGGATCGTCGAGCAGTTGCGGGTCGACGACGATATTCCATCCATCCACCGTCAACGCAAGTTCGACACCATCCCGATCGTAGATCGTGCCTCGTGGAGCCGGGATCGCGGCCTCACGGATGCGCTGGTCGAACCCGCGAGTCGCGAGCTCAACAGCCTGGGCGCCCTGCAGGTCAAAGAGTCGGAATCCCATACCAACCCAGGCAACGATGAACGCAAGCCCGACGATGAACAACCGGGCGTCGCCGCGCTGCCAGATTCTCGATCTCGTGTCCGAATGCCCGCGCCGGGGGCGCCCGGAACGCCGGTTCTTCATCGGGCAACCTCGAGATCGTTGCCCGAGACCCAGCCGCCAGCGGTCGGCCAGTTCATCATGGTGACTCCGTTCTCAGATGGCTTCGGGGGATCGACGTGTCATGGCGTCGGTGCTTCGTAGGCGTTCACGGGGCTTTCTTCGATGTAGCCCGCTCTGCCTCGCTCCCCTGTGACAACGAGCGTGATCTGGTCCTCGGGATATACGAGACCGATCTGGGCTGCTTGGACCGCGATCCTCTGAGGATCCTGGAGTTGAGCGAGTTCGAGGCGAAGATCGAGCGTTCTCGACTGCTCCAGAGTGATCTGTTCGTTGAGCGAATCGAGTTCGAACGCTGACCTGTCCATAGCGATGCGCAGATAGATCATCGCAAAGAAGATGGCCACGACAAGCACGCTGAAGAACAGCAGCGGGATGATTCGCGGGCTGCCAGGCTGGCTGGCTGCGACATCCTTGTCTCTCGCCCTGTGCGCCGCATACGGTGCTGCTTGAGATGTCATGGTTCCACCCTTTCTGCCACCCGCAGCAGAGCGCTTCGCGCCCTCGGATTTCGCTCGATCTCCCGGCTGGAAGGTCTGACGGCCTTCCGGGTGAGGATCTTGAGATCCGGCGAGGCGCCGCAGACGCACACGGGAAGGTCAGGGGGACACGTGCATCCGCCGGCCCGCTCAGCCATCGCCCGCTTGACGATGCGATCCTCGAGGGAGTGGTAGGCCATCACAACGACTCTCCCACCAGGGCTGAGCAGATCGAACACGGTTTCCATCGTGTCTCTGAGTCCATTGAGTTCGTCGTTGACGGCGATACGTAACGCTTGGAAGGTCTTACGGGCAGGGTGGCCTGACCGTCGAGCTGGTGCTGGCACAGCGTCCGCGATGCAGAGAGCGAGGGCAGCCGTGTCGGAGAACGGTCGTTCGTCGACGATGGCTTCTGCGATCCGCCTGGCGAACCGCTCCTCGCCGTACTTGGAGATGATCGAGGCAAGCTCTGCAGCCGTGGCTGTGTTGATGATCGACGCGGCATCAGTATCGCTATCTCGTCCCATTCGCATGTCGAGCGGTCCGGCACGGTGGTATGAGAAGCCGCGATCTGGCGTGTCGAGTTGGTGCGAAGAGACACCAAGGTCCAGAAGTATGCCATCGACGTGGTCTGGGATTCCGCGTGTTCCGACGATGCCGGCAAGGTCCCGGTAGTTCGCCTGGACAAGCGTGAGACGCTCTGTGGGAGGTGCTCGATCAAGAGCATCTTCGTCGCGATCGATGCCGACAACACGAACGTCGTGATATTCGTCAAGAAGAGCACGAGAATGCCCTCCTCCTCCGTACGTGCAATCGATGATCCACCCCGTCGCCGCCGGGGCGAGCCACGACGTCACCTCTTCGACCATCACGGGCAGGTGATACGGTTCGTTGTTGATTGGCTGGGTCATGGTCAGCCCCCCGGAGCGCTGGCGCCAAGACGGAAGCGGGCGGAGTAAGGGGCCTCCCTATTGGCATCCGGGGGGCTGACCGCGAGCCAGCCAATCGTTCGTTCAGGTCGTGTGGCACCGTCATATTCCCTCACCTGACAGTGCCTCTTCGATGTCCGCGTAGTAATCGTCTCCTTCTTGCGCCGCTGAGAGCCATGACTCCGGATCCCAGATCTCGACCCTGTCTGCGACCCCGATAACGGTGACGTCCTTGCCCAGATCCGCGTACTCGCGAAGCTTCTCGGGTATCTGGCACCGACCCGCCTTGTCGAGTGACTGGTTCGATGCAGAAGCGAAGAACGCACGTGAATAGCTACGGGCTCTGCGATCCGTCCGGGGGAGCTCGAGGACCTTGTGGGCTTCGATATCCCACCGCTCGTTCGGGAAGACGTAGAGACAGCGTTCCTGTCCCTTCGTAATCACCAGCCCGCCATCGAGTTCCCCGCGGAACTTCGACGGCATCACGACGCGACCCTTGTCGTCAACGCTATGGCTGTATTCCCCAAGGAACATGTACCGAGCTCCATCATCTCTGGTCCGTCTCCCACGATGCCCCACTCTATCCCACTTCGCGCCACATCGCAACCCCATCGCACCATTTTCTCCCGAACCGCTCCCCCCGCAGCGCAGGTGCTCCCACAAAGTGAGCCCGTATCTGTCTAGCCTGTGGTCACTCACACGGGAGGAAGACACACATGCACGTGCTCGTTGCCACAGACGGAACCCTCGACATCGACAAGGCGGCTCTGTTCGCGACGTCACTTGCAGGCGACCAAGGATCGACGACCGTCGCGACGATCGTGCGCATACCGAGACGGCTTCTCGAGGAACTGCGCAGCAAGTGGGGTAGCCAGGGTGCGGTTCGCGTCGATTCTGATGCCGAGTACGTGGGGTCCCCAAAGGCGGATACCTCCATCGAGAAGAGCTGGCCGGGCGATGACGCGGTGATAGAGCAGTACCTCGGCAACAAGCGGGTCGAGGCCGCAAAGCCCGTCGCCGAGGCGATTCGCGCTCGTGGAGGAGCTGCAGAATCAACAGTCCGCGAGGGAGACGACGTCGAAGACGCGATCATGGCCCTCCGCAAGGAACTCGATGCGGATGTCATCGTCATCGGCTCCCACGGACACGGAGCCTTCCAGGGGCTCTTGGGGTCGACAGGTGCCAAGCTCGTACGCCGTGCCGAGGTTCCCGTACTCGTCATCCGCTAACACCCCACACTTCAACATGCAGTGAACCCAGGGTTCGCTGCGTCCTATATGGCGTCGTCAGCCCGCGGAATGGGAGAGGGATGAGTACTCTGGCTGGCATGCCGTTCGCTGTTGTTCTCGCCGTGCTCATCCGCCCTTGGTTGTGGCCAACCGCTGTTGGCACGATGTTCGCACTTGCACCGAGGCGATGGTGGACAAGGAGGCCGTTCCTGCCGATTCCCGACGGTGAAGTCGTTGGCTGGAGAAAGGCCACGGCATACGGCGATCCGTCAGCACCCATGACTGCCGATGACGTCGTGTCGTATCTCGAGTGGCGCAGGTCCCAAGGCTGACCACAGCGAGACGAGAATCCCAGCCATGAGCCGTGAACCGTGAGCCGTAAACCGTCCCCTTCGTACTCCCAACCCGAAGATACGTGTATTCTCACAACGCTGCACTCGGACGAATAAGGAGGCACCTTGTCCTTGTCGCCAGACGACCTCGCGTGGTTCGACGATCGGTTCACGACCGTGACCGACAACATCGAACGCGTCATACAGGGCAAGAAGTCAACGATCGAACTCGTTGTCATCAGCCTGATCTCAGAAGGGCACGTCCTCATCGAAGATGTGCCGGGTGTCGGCAAGACCTTGCTCGCCAAGTCGCTCGCCCGCTCGATCGACTGCACCTTCCAGCGCATCCAGTTCACGCCGGATCTTCTGCCATCTGATGTCACCGGCGTGTCGGTGTGGGACCGCGAACAGGGTTCGTTCACCTTCAGGGCCGGCCCTGTGTTCACGAACGTGCTCCTCGGTGACGAGATCAACAGGGCGAGCCCGAAGACCCAAGCGGCACTGCTCGAAGCCATGGAAGAGCGCCAGATCACCGTCGATAGCCAGACCAGGGTGCTCGACGCCCCGTTCATCGTCATCGCCACCCAGAACCCCATCGAGCACGAGGGCACCTATCCCCTACCCGAAGCTCAGCTCGACCGGTTCCTGATGCGGGTGACGATGGGATACCCCGAACGGGCGAAAGAGCTCGAGATGCTCGACACGCACGGCACCCGATCGAGTTTCGATGACCTCAAACCGGTGATCCACGCGGAGGACATCGTGCGCATGACTTCGATCTCGGCTCAGATCCACGTAGCGGACGTCCTCAAACGGTATCTCATCGATGTAGCCGTCGCCACAAGGAACCACACAGACATCCTGCTCGGAGCTTCGCCGCGGGCAACCCTGTTCTTGCAGCGTGCGGCGAGGACGATCGCCGCCGCCAGCGGCAGGGACTATGCAAGCCCCGATGACGTCAAACAGATCCTCCACCCGGTGCTCAATCACAGGCTCATCGTGCGGCCCGAGGCTCAGATGCGAGGAGTAACGACGGAATCCGTGATCGCGGAGGTCATGGCGTCCGTCCCGGTTCCCGGGACGAGAGCCCCGATCTAATGCCTACGACGCGGGGCTGGGCAGCGATCGGCGCCGCGGCCGCCCTTGTCATGTTGTGGCTCATCTTCGGCGAAGATCTACTGCTCGCAGTTGCTGTGTTCCTCGGCATTGGCGTCGCGGGCGGGTCGATATACGTCAGACTTGCAGCGCCCAGGCTGCGCCTCACCCGCGAGATCCAGCCCCAGCAGCTCCACGATGGTGAGCGGGCGGTCGTCGATCTCGCCCTCGAATCACAGCGGAAGGTCTACCGCGTCACCGTAGAAGACCGCGTTCACGGGCTCGGGTCCGCAACGTTCATCGCTGACCGTGTTTCCGACGGTGACACGATGGCAGGCCGCTATGAAGTGATCTCACGTCCGAGGGGCGTGTACAGGGTCGGACCCGCCAAGATCAGCATCGGAGATCCTCTCGGATTCACCGAATCGATGTCCACGTTCGGTCACGCAAGCCGCCTGGTCGTGTATCCGAGGATCGAGAACCTCGCTGGCGTCCCGACAGGCCGGGGGCAGGATCAGACGATCAGCACATCCAGAGCGAGCTTCTGGCACACGGGTGGAGAGGATTTCTACACACTGCGCGAGTACCAGCACGGCGACGACATGAGGAAGGTCCACTGGCCGTCGTCGGCCCGCAGGGATGCACTGATGGTCAAGCAACTCGAGATGCCCTGGCAGTCTCGTGCGTTCATCGTTCTCGACCCGCGGTCAGAGCCCCACTCCTCTGCAGAGAGTTTCGAGCAAGCCGTGCGGGGCGCAGCATCGACGCTGCATCACCTCTTCAAGTCCGGGTACACGCCGACGAGCTGGATGGGGTCCGGCAACGGGACGCTGGTCGGATCGTCCGATGCGTACCGGGTGGCGATGGAGGAGCTAGCCACCGTCCGTCCGGTCAGACGGATGGATCTGCGGCGCCTCATCGCGCATCTTCGTAGATCAGGGATGGCAGGCGGCGTTCTGGTCATGGTGACCGGCGCACCCGATGACTCCGACCTTGCCGCCTTCCAACTCCTCAGTCAGGATTTCTACAGAACCGTTGTGCTTTCGGTCTCTGAGGATGAAGATGAACCAATGATCGGTTTCGCCCAGGCCGGAGCGCTTGTCGTGCGCTCCACACCCACGGGTGCATGGGCCGAATCGTGGCGCAACGCAATGGAGCACGGATGGTCTACCGCTTCAGCTGGATAGCAGGGATCGCAGCGATAGCGCTCGCCTACTGGGAGCTCTCGTTCGTCATACGCAACTCGATCGTCGGAACACCGTGGCAACTGGCCATCTTGATCTCGGCTGTGCTCGCCGCTGGCATCACCTGGACATTCGTTGCCTACAAGGCACGGGCGCTCGTTGTGATCGTCGCCAACCTCTTCGGGTTCGTCATCACCGCCGGCATGCTCGTTGCGCCGTCCACACTGTGGGTCTTCCTGCCGACGTCCGAAACATGGTCATCTGTCCAGTTCGAGATGATGCGTGCTTTCGAAGTGATCCGTTATGGCGTCGAACCGGTGCGCCCCGTCCCCGGTCTGGTCCTGCTCCTCGCAGGTCTCTTCTGGATCCTCGGGTTCTTGCTGGTCGCTGGACTCCTCAACACACGACCGTTCGTCGCTCTGATGACTCCGTTGATCGTGGCACTTCAGTTCGTCATCATCGACCGGCGGCCCAAGGGCCTCGTCCACGTCGCCGTGTTTCTCGGAGTCGTAGCGTTCGCCCTTCTTGCGATCAGGCTCGATGAACGAGACAAAGGTTCCGGGCGACTGCACCGCGTCAATGCTTCCCATCCACCATCGAAACGCCCGACGCCTGCGATCACTGTTCTGGTCGTAACGACCGTCGTCGGCGCCCTCGCAGCAGTCGCACTCATCGGCAACTTCGTGCCCAACAGCGGCTTCGCCACGTGGCGCTCACCTGCTGGATATTCGGATGAGTACTCGGGTTCCGTCTCCTACAACCCCTACACAGACATCAAGGCGTCTCTCATATCGCAGACATCTCTTCCTCTGTTCGAGGCGAAGGTGACGGGAATCGACACAGATCAGCTGCGGTTCAGAACCGTCACCCTCGATGTCTACCGGGACGGGAGGTGGCAGACAAACAGGGTCCAGGTATATCCGACGGACGAGGAACCATGGGTCACCGAGTCCCAGAGTTACCGGGGTGAGACGGTCGAAGTTGCCACGACCGTGAGGATCGACAACCTCGCCCAACCATGGCTTCCCGCTCCCGCGACATCATCGTTCGCCAGGGCCCTTGACGAGGCTGACGACGCATCGCTGCGGGTGCGCAGGCTCGATGGCTCGATCTTCCTCCCCGGGGACGTCACCTACCCCGGCATGGAATACGCGGTCGTCGCTGACGTTCCGAGATACGATGCGGCAACGCTCGCATCACTGATCCGAACACAGGACGGGACCCTCAGCCCGCTGTTCCAGGCTGCAGAGGATGGCGGCGAGTTCATACCTGCACCGTCAGAACCGCTCGAACCGCTCGAACTCGACAGGATCGAGTTCTGGACCGACCTTCCCGATGATCTCGGACCAGGGGTTGGAGCACTCGCTTCAGAGGTGACGGCGAACCTCGCGACCAACTACGAGAGGGCGCTCGCCCTTGAGCAGTACTTCCGGTTCTCTGGCGATTTCACGTATTCCATAGACGTCCCACCCGAGCACACGACAGCCTCCGTCGAGGACTGGTTGACCGACGAAACCAACCCGTATATCCGAACAGGGTATTGCGAACAGTTCGCGACGTCGATGGCGCTCATGGCGAGAACCCTCGACATCCCCTCACGGGTCGTCCTCGGGTTCACGCCCGGCGAACCGATCAACGACACCACGGTCGTCGTCCTGGACAAGAACGCCCACAGCTGGGTTGAGATCTGGGTACCCGAACTCGGCTGGATGGCATTCGACCCGACGCCAAGAGCCGGGTACGCAGCATCCACGGCGAACGACGACATCAGTGAAATCCTCGGTTTCTCTCCTTCTGACTACATCGATGACATCCCTGACCCTGACTTCGTCGACGCAGAGGGTGGCGAAGCGGGGCCAGACGATGGCAGGT
>JBDLIR010000002.1:0-22447 GCA_039714815.1 Actinomycetota bacterium
CTCCACATGGAGAGCGTCAGGGAGCGGCCCGAGCGTGAGTACGACCTCGATCTTGTCGCGACGGCACCGTCTGTCGAGTACATCGCGAACCTGACTGATGGTTCGACTGTCGTCGTCCAGAGTCCGCAGGACTTGCCAGATTCCGCCGTGGTGGCCTCGATCGAAGAGCCGTACGTGAAGGTGATGATCATCACGCCGGCCCAGTACATCGGCGCCATCATGGAACTCGTGCAGACCAAGCGTGGCGAGATGGGTGAGATGAACTATCTCTCAACAGAACGTGTTGAACTGCACTACCTGATGCCCTTGTCGGAGATCGTGTTCGATTTCTTCGATCTGCTCAAGTCGCGGACGCGCGGGTACGCGTCCCTCGACTACGAGCCAGATCGGTACAAGGCGTCAGACCTCGTCCGTGTCGACATACTGCTGAACAGCCAGTCCGTGGACGCGTTCTCGACGGTCGTGCACAAGGACAAGGCCTACACGTACGGCCGGGCGATGGTCAAGAAGCTCAGGGAACTGATCCCCAGGCAACTCTTCGACGTACCGATCCAGGCTGCGATCGGGTCGCGGATCATCTCACGAGAGACGGTCAAGGCGAAGCGCAAGGATGTGACAGCCAAGTGCTACGGCGGCGACATCACGAGAAAGCGCAAACTGCTCGAGCGGCAGAAGGAAGGCAAGAAGCGCATGAAGATGGTCGGGAGCGTCGAGGTTCCCCAGGAGGCGTTCGTTGCCGCCCTCAAGATCGGCGATGACTGAAGACCCCCGTTCTGTGGGCCCCGATGCACAACAACGTGCACTGGAACCCTCGGTTCGGGCGAACGATGCCGGGCTGGCGGACCGGGCGAAGGGGTGGAAGTCGGCGTACGTGCACATACCGTTCTGTGCGTACCGATGCCCGTACTGCGATTTTGCGATCGTCGACGAGTCCAAGGGCGACACCGGCGATCGCGACAAGTACATCGATGCCGTCATCGCTGAGATCTCGATGGAATCGGAATTCGGTCCGCTCGACGCAGTGAACTTCGGCGGGGGGACGCCATCACGGGTCCAGCCCGAGCAACTCGGCCGTGTGATCGGTGCACTGGAGAACCGATTCGGCTTGGCGCCGGGATGCGAGGTCAGCCTCGAGGTGAACCCGGAGGACTGGTCAGACGCCGTGGCTGACGGACTCGTCGACGCGGGGTTCACCAGGGTGTCGATCGGCGCACAGAGTTTCGACGAGGCCATGCTCGGTGTCCTCGGCCGCCAGCATCGTTCTTCGTTGCCGGCCGACGTCGCTGCGTCCGCGAAAGCAGCAGGGTTCGCCTCTGTCAGCGTGGACCTGATCTACGGGCATCCCTCCGAATCTGATGCCTCCTGGAGGGGGTCGGTCGCCACTGCATTAGATCTCCCGGTCGACCACATCTCGACCTACGCACTGACCGTCGAACACGGCACCGAACTGTCGAGATCGATCATCGCAGGAGCGCCGGGGCCAGATGATGACATCCAGGCCGACCGGTTCAAGTTCTTCTGCCAGGAGTCAGCGGCTGCCGGATTCGACCGGTACGAGGTCTCCAACCATGCAAAGCCGGGGCACGCATGCCGCTACAACCTGTCAACGTGGGCCCACGGCGAGTACCTCGGTTTCGGGATGGGCGCCCACGACCACCGGTGGGGCATCCGGTCTCGGAACCATCGACGCCTCGATAGGTACTACGCCGATATCTCCCGTGGCGTGCGGCCCCGCCTCGGCTCTGAGACGTTGACGCGTGGTGAGCAGAACAGGGACGAGTTCATGCTCGGCCTGAGGCTCGCAGCCGGCGTACGAATGTCTCCCTTTGCGGAGCGGTTCCTTCAAAGCAGCGAAGGCGCACGGTTCATCGCGGCCGGGGTCATCCGGGTCGAAGCCGGACGTCTGGTAACGACCGACCCGATGCTGACCGATGGGGTGGCACGAGAAGCGTTATCAGTCTCCGCTGACGATTGCTAACTTTCCAAGATGCTCGACGATCGCAGATCCCAGGTACTCAAGGCACTTGTT
Organism: Actinomycetota bacterium; assembly: GCA_039714815.1. Taxonomy (GTDB): domain Bacteria; phylum Actinomycetota; class Acidimicrobiia; order Spongiisociales; family UBA5794; genus JAMBLL01. The sequence goes on from JBDLIR010000002.1 coordinate 2,030, forward strand.
GAGGAGTACATCATCACAGGTGAACCAGTGAGCTCGCAGACAGTCATCGACCGCAGCGGGCTCGACGTGTCGTCTGCAACGGTTCGCAACGACCTCGCGCGTCTCGAGTCCTACGGGTTCGTTGCCCAGCCGCACACTTCCGCCGGACGCATGCCAACGCATCAGGGGTACCGGTTCTACGTCGATCATCTGTCACCGGCCAATCTCCGTGACAGGACCCGGGACCAGATCGACGATTTCTTCCGTGAGGTGCACAGACAGATCTCTGAGATGTTGCGAGACACCAGCACCCTGGTGAGCGAACTCACCGAATATCCAGCTGTCGTCGTTGGCCCAGGGAAATCGACGGACATCATCCAGGACGTGCGCTTGCTTCCCATCGGCGGCACGACGCTGCTGGTGGTCGCCATTGCCGAGAACGGGAGGGTGCACCAGGAGTACGTCGACGTCGGCATCGCTGTTGATGGGTCGACCATTGAAGCCGCCGAGCGTCTCGTTGCATCAGCGTTCCAGGGAAGACCTCTCGACGCACCGGAGGAGGATCGACTCAAGCAGAGTGATCTCCCGGCCGTCGTCAAGCGTGTCATCTCGCCCGTCAGCGACCAGCTCAGTGCCCGCCGCTCATTGGAGCGCGAGGTCTATGTGGGTGGTACCAGTCAGATGGCCTCGCTGTGGAGCGACCTGACAATGGTGCGGCACCTGCTTGCGATGCTCGATGAAGAGGCGTCCCTGATCGATCTGCTCGGTGATGACACCGGTGAAACGAACGTACGCTTCGGGCCCGACATCGGCGAGGAAGGCGACATCGCCGTTGTGACAGCGACATACGGAACGCCTGAAGGGGCGAAAGGCAGGCTCGGTGTGATCGCACCGATGCGCATGAACTACAGACGCACCATACGAGTCGTCGAAGAGGTCTCCGAGGCCCTCGAGGACAGCTTCGGAGAAGACCGATGAGCGAGTACTACGAGATCCTTGGCGTATCCAAGGACGCGACCTCCGAAGAGATCAAGAAGGCCTTCCGGAAGCTGGCGCGAGAGACGCACCCTGATGCAAACCCAGGAGATGCTGCGGCCGAGGCGCGGTTCCGTGAGATCGCGGAGGCGTATGAGGTGCTCTCTGACCCTCAGAAGCGAGCGAGATACGATCGTGGTGAGACCTTCGGCGGCCAGGATCTCTTCAGCCAGTTCGGCGGCATCGAGGACATTCTGCAGCAGTTCTTCGGTGGGGGATTCGGCGGATTTGGAGGGTTCGGCGGCACACGCGGAGGCCCGCAGCGTGGACAGGACGTGGCGTTACGCATCGATCTCGAACTGTCCGAGGCCGCGTTCGGCCTCGAACGCGAAGTCGAGTTCGGAGCCCTGACCCAGTGCGTCGTCTGTCACGGGTCCGGTTCCGAGCCAGGACACGATCCTGTGACGTGCCCCACCTGTGCCGGTCGTGGCAGGGTCCAAGCCGCGCGCCAGACGATGCTCGGGACGATGATGACGGTCACAGACTGTCCCGATTGCTCCGGCACAGGCACACGCATCGACAGTCCGTGCTCAGAATGCACGGGGGAGGGTCGCACCCGCGGGACGAGGACGTTGACGGTCGAAATACCCCCGGGCGTCGACACGGGTACGCGCCTCCGGTTGAGTGGCAAAGGTGGAGCGGGTCAGCGTGGTGCGCCAGCCGGCGACGTCTTCGTCGACATCTCTGTGCGCTCCGATCGCCGCTTCGAGCGTGTCGGGGACGATCTCCACCACAGGGTCAGCATCGGGTTCACCGAGGCGACCTTCGGCGTGCACGTCGAGATACCACTGCTCGACGGCGAAACGGAGCAACTCGAGATTCCGGCCGGGACGCAGCCCGAAACGGTGTACCGGCTCGCAAAGAAGGGCGTGCCGCGGCTGCAGCGGAGGGGCAGGGGGGATCTCCTCGTGCATGTCGAAGTCGTTGTTCCCACCGATCTCGACTCGGACGCGGAGAACGCCTTGCGCGACTACGCCGCCGCGCGGGGCGAGAAACCGGCTGCAAAGAAACGTGGCCTGTTTCGCCACTAGACACCGGGCGGTTCGATGACGGAGCTAAGGATGATTCTCGCGCCTTTCCAACAGTCCTCTCTATACTCACGAGCACTCTTGTTGCGCAATTCCCACGCACGCTGCCAGGAAAGACGAGGAGATAGGTTTGACCTTCCCGTCCGACACTGATGTTCGGGTGCGCGTTCCCTCCAACCATCTGATGGTTGAGCTACTCGGTAATAGGGACGTGCATCTTCGACGCGTTGAAGACGCGTTCGCTGGTGCGCGCCTCGTGGCACGCGGAAACGAAATCGACATCTCGGGTGACGAACGCGACGTCAACCTGGCCAGGATCGTTCTCGACGAACTCCTCGTCCTCGTGCAAGAAGGGCAATCACTCGACGGTGACCGTGTCGAGCGAGTGATCGAGATGGTGAAGGCCGACATTCCGAAACCGTCGGGCGTGTTCACCGACTCGATCTCTGTGGGCAGAGGGAAGGTCGTACGGGCAAAGACGCTCGGACAGAAGCGCTACGTCGATTCGATCAGGCAGAACACGCTCATCTTCGGTATCGGCCCGGCAGGCACGGGCAAGACGTATCTCGCCATGGCGACTGCGATCGAGGCCCTGCTCACCGGGGCAACGAGACGGATCATCCTCTCACGCCCTGCCGTCGAGGCTGGTGAACGCCTCGGCTTCCTCCCTGGCGACCTCGCAGCGAAAGTCGACCCGTATCTCCGCCCCCTGTACGACGCGCTGTACGAGATGCTTGGACCGGAAGAGACCGGAAGGTTGATGGAGCAGGGGACGATCGAGATCGCACCGCTCGCGTACATGCGCGGGCGGACGCTCAACGACGCGTTCGTCGTGCTCGACGAGGCCCAGAACACCACGCCTGAGCAGATGAAGATGTTCCTGACAAGGCTCGGTTTCAACTCGAAGATGATCATCACCGGCGACGTCACGCAGATGGACCTCGGCGACGGTACGCCCTCGGGGCTCAAGGTCGTGCGCAGCGTGCTCTCGAGAGTCGACGGTGTCGGCTTCGTAGAACTCACAGCAGCAGATGTCGTGAGGCACAGGATCGTTGCTGCCATCGTCGACGCCTACGCCCGCCATGAGGCGCGCATGAAGGACGAACGATGAACGAGTGGTCCCAGAGGCATTCGGTATTCGTCAAGAGCGCCATCGTCCTTGTCACCGTCGCGTTCGTGTCGATCGTTCTGATGATCGGCTACGACTCTTCAACAGAGGTGCCCGCACAGATCGCCATCGGTGCGCAAGCCCCTGAGGACTTCATCGCGAACCAGACGACGTCTGACATCCCGGATCCGGTGAAGACGGAGGAGGCGAAACAACTCGCGCGAGACAACGTCAAAGCGCCGCTCACGATCGAGAACGCGACGACGCAGATCGTCATCAATGACATCAACCGGTTCTTCGCCGATCTCGACGCAGGGGCGTTCCTGCCTGTCGAGGAGCCGGAACCAGTTGTTGTGCCCGATGTCGAGGGTTTGACCGTGGCCGAAGCCGACGCGAGCGCAGCAGAGGTCGGACTGTCCACGACCGTCGGTGGAACCGTGCCGACACCGGATGAAGCTGTCGATGGCACTGTTGCGGTGCAGACACCGCTTGCGGGCACGCCTGTGGCTGAGGGGACGATGATCACCTTGGTCGTGTTCCGTTTCGAGGGAACAACGACGACCACGGAGCCTCCGCCCACGACCACCACTACAGTCGCTGAAACTCCCGATGCGCCTCGTCGATCCATTGAGGACCAGGTCGAGTTACTCAATACCGAGTACGCCATCTTGGGGGAGAACACGCTTTTGAGCTTCGTCGAACTTCACGAGAAGGACCTCGATCGGGTCAGCGAAGGCGAGAACAGTGTCTTCGCTGAGATGCAGAATACGGCGGTCGGATGGGCACAGAACGAACTCATCGCAGGCATCCGCGGCACGGACCTTGGAACCGTGAAGCAGATGTACCTCAACCCGGACACGATCCCGCCGATCTTCATTCCCGGTATCCCCGAAGACGACGTCGCAGAAACACAACAGGTGCTCGGTTCCCTCGTGGCGAACTTTCTGCAGTCCAACGAACTTGTCGACAACCAGTTGTGGGACCTCGAGAAGCAGGCCGCAGAAGACGCCGTCGCCGTGCAGACGACGCGCTACGTCTTCGGTGACGTCATCGCCAAGGAGGGAGACACACTCACATCGGTCGAAGTGGCAGCGATCACTGAACTCGAACTCTACGATCCAGAGGTCAAGATCGTCGCCCCCGCGTGGGCCCTTGCACTCGTTGGGGCCGTAACGGTCCTGATCTTTGCGCTCATGGTGTGGCGAATCGCTCCAACCCAGGTGAGAAGGATCCGCGACATCGGGTTGATAGCGATCATCGTCGGACTTGCCGTGGTGGCGTCACGAGTTCCGGAATTCGTCACGAGCCCCGAGAACCACAGCATCGGGTACGTGATCCCTGCCGTTGCGATCGGTGTCATGGCAGCGATCCTCTTCAACCAGCGGGCGGCCCTGCTGATGGTCATCCCGATGGCTGCCTTCACCGCCATATCGTCCCAGGACATCACCTTCACCGTATATGCCGGCATCACCGCTGCGGTCCCTGTCGCGTTCGTGTCGAGCGTCTCCACACGCTCCCAGATGCGTCTGTCAGTCATCGAATCAGCTGTCGTTGTCGTGCCTGTCGCTGTCGGTCTCGAATTCTTGTTCCATTTCGGATCCTCAGGGAGTTCCCCGCTCATGGCCGCGTTCTGGGCATTCCTGGGTGCCGTCGTCGGTGGCTTTCTCGCCCAGGGCCTCGTTTCGTTTCTGGAGACGGCGTTCGGGGTTACGACCACGATGTCGCTCCTCGATCTGCTCGACAGGAACCATCCGGCGCTCCGCGTGCTCGAGGAGAAGGCCCCGGGTACGTTCAATCACTCGATGCTCGTGGGTTCCCTCGCAGGGAAGGCAGCCCGGTCGATCGGTGCCGATCCGTTGCTCGCACAGGCTGCTGCGTGGTATCACGACCTCGGAAAGACGGAGAACCCGCAGTATTTCGTTGAGAACCAACTCGGGTACAACCCGCACGACGAGCTCACACCTGAGGAGTCGGCCGAGATCATTCGCAATCACGTTCTCGACGGCCTCGATCTGGCCAAGCAGTATCGCATTCCCGATGAGGTCGCCAACGGCATCCAGATGCATCACGGCACGAGCATCATGCGGTATTTCTATCACAAGGCGCTCGCTGACGGCGACGCGGCCGATCCCGAGGCGTTCCGACACCATGGAACGAAGCCAACCCACAAGGAGATGGCGATCGTGATGATCTCGGATGCATCTGAAGCCGCCGCGCGTGCTTATGCACAGTCCGAGCAGCCAACGGAAAAGGGTCTGGAGAAGCTCGTCGATTCGATCGTCTCAGAGAAGCTGGAAGACGGCCAGTTCGACGACTCCTCGTTGACCTTCGGTGAGCTGACGACGCTCAAGACGGAGATCATCGCCGGCCTGTCCGCGTACTATCACGCACGGGTCGACTACCCCGATTTCCCAACCGGCGAGACACCAGAGGTGTCATGAACATCGCTGTTTCCGGTTCTGATCGGAGAGATGTCCAATCTGGTGCGCTGGCGGAGTTCGTTGAATCGATCCTCATCGCCGAAGGCGTGCCGCCCGATGCATCCCTTGCCGTGACCTTCGTGAGCGTTGAGGACATCTCCGATCTGAACGAACGATTCATGGGCAAGGAGGGACCCACCGACGTGCTCTCGTTCCCGATCGAGGATGCGTCCCCTGGACAGCCGCCACGGGCGGTCGAAGGCGGGCCACCGCTTGCACTTGGTGATATCTTCATCTGTACGGATGTCGTTGAAACGCATGCAACCGAATACGGGGTCTCGTTCGACGAGGAGTTGTACCTGATGGTCGTCCACGGGGTACTGCACATCCTCGGATGGGACCACATCGGTGCGCACGAGGCGCGGGCGATGGAATCGAGAGAAGCAACGCACCTCGCCGCCGTCGGGAGGAACCGGCGATGATCATCGCTGTCGGAGTGGTCGCGGCCGGCCTTCTCGCTGTCGCCGCTGCCGTGCGCACCGGGGGAGCGAGCCTCATCCGCACATCGCGGGCCGAAGCGTTACAGGATGCAGGGGACGGGGTACGCGGCTCCGTAACTGTTGCTGCCCTGCTCGAGGATCGCAACCAAATCCAGCCTGCGCTCGGCACGACCGTGACGTTCCTGATCGTGGCCGCCGTGATCCCATTGACCTGGATTCTGACGGACGTTCTCTCCGGCGGTGTGCTCGGCGGTGCGCTGATCGCTCTTGCGGTGGTGCTGGTGGTATTCGTCGATGTCATCCCCAGATGGATCGGCAGGAACAGGCCGCGCACAGCGGCCTACCGCCTTTCGGCGATGCTGAGGATCGCGATCGTCTTCGGAGAGGCAGCGGGGGATCTCATACCAGACCCTGACGAGGACGACCCGCATGAGTTGGATTCCGACGCGGAAGAGCGAGAGCTCATCATGTCGGTTCTCGAGTTCCGTGAAACGCTCGTGCGAGAGGTGATGGTGCCACGGCCAGACATGATCACCATCCCCGGCGAAGCTGCCATTGACGATGCTGTCGACCTTGTCCTCGAGAGTGGCCGCTCCCGGATACCGGTGACGGGCGAGAGCATCGACGACATCGTCGGCGTTCTGTTTGCCAGGGATCTGCTGGAGGTCTTCGACAAGGAACTCGATCCTGGTTCTGCCGAGGGGATCGTCCACGATGCCTACTTCGTGCCGGAGACGAAACAGGTCTCGAAACTGCTCAAGGAGATGCAAGCGAAACAGCAGCACCTCGCCATCGTCATCGATGAGTTCGGCGGGACCGCGGGGATGGTGACGATCGAGGACCTCATCGAGGAGATCGTCGGCGAGATCGTCGACGAATTCGATGACGAGGAGCCGATGGTGCAAGAGATCGATGGCGGCTGGGTCGTTGACGGCAAACTCGATGTTGATGATCTTGCGGAACTCTCCGGTATCGAACTTCCCGACGAGGAGTGGGATACCGTTGGGGGCCTCGTGTTCGGGCTTGCAGGCAGGGTTCCCGACGAGGGCGACACGTTCGATGTCGAGGGCCTCAGGTTCACGGCGCAATCCGTGGACGGCAGAAGGATCTCCAGGGTGAAAGTGGCGAGGTTGTGACCCATTTCGAGACGAGGTCCGGATTCGTATCCGTTGTAGGGCGTCCGAATGTCGGCAAGTCCACGCTCGTGAACGCACTCGTCGGACAGAAAGTCGCGATCACGTCGGCGCGCCCGCAAACGACCCGCAACACGATCCGTGGTGTGCTGACGATCCCTGCCGACGATGCCCAGATCGTGCTCGTCGATACGCCCGGCATCCACAAACCCAGGACGACGCTGGGGGAGCGCCTCAACACGCTGGTCTACGGTTCTCTCTCTGATGCGGATGCGGCGCTCTTCGTCGTCGATGCGACCAAACCGATCGGCCCTGGCGACCGTTTGATCGCAGAGAGGCTCAAGGAGTCCGAGGTGCCTGTCGTTCTTGCACTCAACAAGATCGACGTGGTATCGCGAGAGACGATCATGGAGCAACTGACGACAGCAAGCCCGTGGGAGTTCGATGCGTACGTCCCGATCTCTGCAAGGTCACGCGACGGGATCGACGCCGTGGTCTCAGAGCTCGTGTCGCTCCTCCCGCCGGGTCCGTTCTTCTTCCCCCCGGACGCACGCTCGGATCAGCCAGACAGTTTCCTCGCCGGTGAGATCATCAGAGAGAAGTACCTTGCGAGATTGCGTGAGGAACTCCCGCACTCGCTTGCCGTCGTCGTTGACAATCTGGAGATGGACGACAAAGGCATCCTGCGTATCGCAGCGACAGCAGTCGTTGAGAGGGAGTCCCAGAAGGGGATGGCGATAGGCAAGGGCGGTTCCATGATCAAGGCCGTCGGGACCGATGCACGTCAGGATCTCGAGCGTCTGTTCGGCACGAAGGTGTTCCTCGAGATCCGCGTCAAGGTCGAAAAGGACTGGCAACGCTCAGACGACCTCCTCGACCGCCTCGGCTTCTAACCCCTCCATGTCGTGAACCCAGGGTTCGTGACGTCCTATATGACGTCGTCAGCCCGCGGAATGGTTGATTCCGTGAACCCAGGGTTCGTGACGTCCTATATGACGTTGTCAGCCCGCGGAATGGAATGGGCGGGTTGTGGGGATCGGGTGAGGTGGAGGCGTTAGGGGCTCAGAATCCGTCGATCTGGTGCGCCAGGTCGAGGTCTTTGGTCGTGAGTGCGGCTTCGGAGTGCGTCGAGAGCACGATCGTCACCTTGCTCCACCGGATGTCGATGTCAGGATGGTGATCCGCGACGTCCGCGGCGAGTGCGACGCGAACCACGAATCCCACGGCCTGTGAGAAGTCGCCGAACACGAAGGTACGCGAGATCGATTCACCGTCGCGCACCCACAACGGATGGTCACGTGCGAAGTCGTTGAACTGTCCCGGTTCGAGGTCGGTGGGCATGGGACGAACCTAGCAGCGAAACCGATGGTCATTTACGCGAATCCCGTCGATCGATACACCCCCCAGTCACAGACCGGCAGTACCCTCATGGCCTGTCGGACGAAAGGCGAGTGTTGGCGATACGCAGCGACCAGGGGATCGTGCTGCGCGGGTATCCGTTCGGCGAGTCGCACCGCGTCGTTGTCCTGCTGAGCCCGAATCACGGGAAGTTACGAACGGTCGCCAAGGGGGTCCGCAAGACGAAGAGCAGGTTCGGAGGCCGCCTCGAACCGCTCACCCACGTCGACGTCGTGTTGTACGAAGGAAAGAACCTCGACACGATCACGCAGGTCTCGATCATCAACGCCTACCCGCATCTGAGGAACGATCTCGACAGGGTTCTGGCTGCGGGAACGATGATCGAGGTTGTCGATGCCGTCGTCCAAGAAGACGAACCGTCCCAGCGCATGTTCCTCCTGCTCCAACGTGGTCTGACCATCCTGGACCACGGACCCGCACATCCTGATCTCGTAACAGCCTTCCTCCTCAAGGCTGCGGCCATCATCGGCGTAGCCCCCGCGCTCGATAGCTGTGCAGGTTGTGGCACAACAGAAGGGTTGAGGTGGTTCAGCTTCGGTGCGGGCGGGTCCCTCTGCCAGACGTGCAGGACTCCGGGATCGTATGCGCTGAAAGCCGGCCTTGTCCCGTACCTCGCCGCTGTGGCGTCCGCGGATCTGCATCGTCTCCCTGAATCCGACGAATCGCTCTCCCGCGAGGGGCTTGGCGTCACGAAGCGGTTCTTCGAATACCACCTGGAACGGCAACTCGATACATTGACGGTCATGCCATGATCGATTGGCTCACGACAACGGTCGACCTCGACAACGTCCCGAACCACGTCGGGATCATCATGGACGGCAACGGCCGGTGGGCGAACGCCCGTGGCCTGCACCGGACTCAGGGCCACGCTGCGGGGGAACCCGCTCTCTTCGATGTGGTCCGCGGTGCACTCGACCTCGGTGTGAAATGGCTGACCGTGTACACCTTCTCGACGGAGAACTGGGACAGGGACGCAGCCGAGGTCGAGTTCCTGATGCACTTCAACGTCGACCTGCTCGAACGGAGACGTGACGAACTCAACGACCTCGGCGTCAGGATCCTGTTCATGGGTGATGTCGACGATGACCGCGTTCCCCAGGTGCTGCGCGACCGGATCGCTAGCGCAGAGGGTCTCACGGCGTCGAACACGAATATGACCATGGTGTTTGCGTTCAACTATGGAGGACGGGTCGAGATCGTCGATGCGATGAGAGCGATCGCCCGTGGGGTAGCTGGCGGATCCATCGAGCCTGACACGATCACGATGGACACGGTGTCTGACCATCTCTATCTCGGCGAGATGCCTGACCCCGACCTCGTGATCCGCACGAGCGGCGAGCAACGGACTTCGAACTTCCTCCTGTGGGAGGCGGCGTACAGCGAGTACGTGTTCACACCGGTGCTGTGGCCAGATTTCGACAGACACGAACTCGCTCGATGCGTGGGGGAGTACCAGACCCGCGATCGGAGATTCGGCGGGGCGGTAGATGGCCCTTTGACCGATAGCGACCGGTAGCATTCTGTCACTCAGCGACCAGGATCTGTGATGCCAGCCGATTTCGACACGATCGTCAACCTCTCCAAGAAGCGGGGCTTCGTGTTCCAAGCTTCCGAGATCTACGGCGGGCTTCGGTCTGCCTACGACTACGGGCCGCTCGGCGTCGAGCTGCTGCGTAATGTCAAGGAGCAGTGGTGGCGCTCGATGGTGCGCATGCGTGACGACATCGTCGGCCTCGACTCTGCGATTCTTCAATCACCCGAGGTCTGGGTGGCCTCAGGGCACGTTGCATCGTTCTCCGACCCGCTCGTGGAATGCCGCGAGTGCAATGCCAGGCACAGGGTTGACAAGCTCAAGGACCCGAACAAGTGCCCGACCTGTGGCAACTCAGGGACGTTCACCGAGCCAAAAGAGTTCAACCTCATGTTCAAGACGCACATGGGCCCTGTCGAAAACGAAGACAACAGGGTGTACCTGCGGCCAGAGACGGCCCAGGGGATCTTCACGAACTTCGAGAATGTCCGCAGGACAGCGCGGATGAAGCTTCCCTTCGGCATTGCTCAGATCGGGAAGACGTTCCGCAATGAGATCACCCCTGGCCAGTTCGTTTTCAGGACCCGTGAATTCGAGCAGATGGAGATGCAGTACTTCTGCTACCCGGATGTCGCAGATGAGAAGTTCAGCGAATGGGTGGGGGCACGGGACAGCTGGTACATGGATCTCGGCATGACCCCGGAGAACCTGCGCCACAACCCTCACGGCCCCGGCGAGCTCGCCCACTACGCGGCGGCTGCGATCGATGTCGAGTACCGCTTCCCGTGGGGTTGGGATGAACTCGAGGGGATCCACAACCGGACCGATTTCGATCTGGGTGCGCACATGGAGCATTCAGGTGAGGACCTGACCTATTTCGATCAGGAAGCCAACGAGCGGTTCATCCCGTATGTCGTAGAGACAGCAGCGGGTGCGACCCGAACGACGTTTGCGTTCTTGATCGACGCATACACCGAAGAAGAGGTCAGGGGTGAGAGCCGTGTCGTGTTGAAACTCGATCCGCGACTCGCACCGGTACAGGTTGCGGTGCTGCCGCTGTCCAAGAAGCCTGACCTCGTTGAGACAACGAAGAGGGTTGCAGATTCTCTGCGGGGGAAGTGGCGGATCGAGGTCGATGTGACCCAGTCGATCGGGCGCAGGTATCGCAGGCAGGACGAGATCGGGACACCGTACTGCGTGACCGTGGACTTCGATTCCCTCGATGACCAACAGGTCACGGTGCGCGACCGCGACACGATGGCCCAGGATCGTATCTCGATCGACCAGCTCTCCCGATACCTCGACGACAAGCTGCCGTTCTAGGTCTCGAGTGCGGGCAGGCGGCCCTCGTAGTACGTCGCGAGGACGACGATGGCTCTGGTTCGCCCTGGGGCATGTCGCCTGATCTCCTCGAGAAGCTCTCCGAGGTGGTTCGATGACCGTGCGCGCACCATGACCAGCAGGTCGAACTCGCCGGTGACGGCGTAGCAGCTGTACACGAGCGGGATCGATCTGAGACCGTCTGCGACGTCTTTGAGGGGACGGTCGTCCGGTGCGGTGACGGAGATCACAGCCGAGACGGGCAATCCGAGAGCTTCCCAATCGACGATGACCCTGGTGCCGGTGATGACACCGCGGTCGGTAAGCCGTCTGACTCGCTGGTGCACGGTCGTGGTCGCAACACCCGCCTCATCCGCGATGCGGCTGTACGGCATCCGGCCATCCTGGGTCAGACATGCGATGATCGTTGTGTCAAGTGCATCCATATAAGTTGATATTACACAAAATATTCGGAATAGGTGTATAATTCACTTGGTTGGACGTGATATACAACATCATTGACCGGAAGGACGGTTTCTATGCATCCCGATGTCGCAATGCGAATGGCAATGTCGCGAGTGGTGGCAGCCCAGGCCATCCAGCACCGCAGAGCCAAGAAGTAACACAGATCTCCACCATGTGCGGGGGCACCGAAAGGTGCCCCCGTTCTCGCGCCCTCACTGCCTCCCGACGCCCGGGCGCGTCGGTGGTTCGACAGCGGTATCGTTTCACCATGGCGTATTCGCGCGACGACATCGACAATGTCAGGCACAAGACCGATCTCGTCGAACTGGCCAAAGAGGTGACGAAGGTTCGTCGCTCTGGCCGTTCGACGATGGCGGTGTGCCCCTTCCACTCGGAGAAGACACCATCGCTGTCTATCGACGGCGCCCGGGGCCTGTATCACTGTTTCGGGTGCGGAAAGAGCGGTGACGTGTACCGGTGGGTTCAGGAGACACAGGGACTCGACTTCTCCGGTGCCGTGGAGTTCCTCGCCCGCAGGGCAGGGGTCACCCTCACCGTGGACCCTGAAGCAGCGAAGCGTCGTAGCCAGCGCGAGAGCCTCGTCGAAGCTACCAGGGCCGCCGTGGCGTTCTACACAGAGCGACTGAAATCGGCACCCGATGCAGGGAATGCGCGCAGCTACGTGCGGTCGCGTGGATACGGGTCCGATGTCGTTGACACGTTCTCGCTCGGGTACTCGCCTGACGAATGGCAGGCGCTCGTTGACCATCTGCGGGGGGTTGGTGTGCGTGACGACGCAATGGTGACGGCGGGCCTCGCCAGGCGTGGGAACAAAGGCCTGTACGATCGCTTCCGCGGTCGATTGATGTTCCCGATCTTCGATATCAGGGGTGATGCGGTCGGCTTCGGCGCACGGATCCTCGACGGCGAAGGGGCGAAGTACCTCAATTCGTCCGAGTCTCCCATCTATCACAAGTCCCGCCTGCTGTACGGCCTCAACTGGGCGAAGTCAGACATCGTCCGTGCCGACACCTCCGTGGTGGTCGAGGGGTACACCGACGTGATCGCCATGCACCACGCGGGTATGCCGATAGCCGTCGCCTCGTGCGGCACAGCCCTCGGCAGAGACCACCTCGACCTGCTGCGCCGGTTCTCTGAACGGGTCGTGTTCGCGTTCGACGCCGATGAGGCCGGGGCGGGGGCGGCCTTGAGGGGATTCGAGCACTCGGTGCCGGGTGATCTCGACCTTCGCGTTGCCGTCCTCCCCGAAGGTAAGGATCCGGCAGATGTCGTCGCTGACGGTGACATATCGGTGATCGAGGAAGCGGTGAAGACCTCGATCACGGTGCTGCAATTCAAGATCGACGCCGAGATCGGCAAGTACGATCTCTCGCGACCGGAGATGGGGGCCAAGGCGGTCCAAGACGCAGCGAAGGTGATCGCGGCCCATCCGGATCCGGTCACACAGCGTGAGTACTCAGTGAACGTCGCCCGCAAGACCGGGGTAGAGGTGGCCTACGTCGAGAAAGCTGTGCGCTCAGCCCGGTCGTCCGCCAAACGCACAGACAGGGCAGAGCCGGTGTCAGCCGAGCCGCCAGACACCGAGTACGGCCATGATGAAGATGCTCCGTATCGGTCTCCCATGTACCGCACAGAACTCGAGATGTTGCGGGTTCTCCTCGCGAACGACGAGAGCCTTGTCGGTGTCGACATCGACCCGGGACTGTTCGCAAGCGACGAAACCAGATCGATGTTCGCCAGGGTGACCGTGATCGCCGAGGGGGTCCCTCCAGGAGCCGACCTCGATCTGGGTGCGGCGATCGGGTCCGACGATTCGCCAGAGGCGAGAACGATGGGTGAGCTTGCGCTCGTCGACCGTCCACTCCCCGACGCTGAAGACCTCGTGAACAGGCTCGAGGTCGGCCGGATCGATACTCGGATTGCAGCGGTCACCAGGAGGCTCCGCCAGGTCGATGAAGAGGCGGATCCAGAGGCGTATTCGCAACTCTGGCGCGAGCTGATATCGTTGCAGCAGCGAAAGCGCGATCGGAGGGACGATCGATGAGCGGGGAGACATCGGAAGCTGTAGATGTGCTCATCGAGCGCGGCCGTCAGCGTGGGTTCCTCCTCGTGGGCGAGATCCAACAGGAACTCGAAGAAATCGGAGCGCCTGCCGACTCGTTCGAGAAGGTCTTCACCGCTCTGCTCCGGAGCGGCATCGATGTCAGGGAAGAGTCAGATGACATCTATGCAGATTCTGAGATTTCGGGAGACGAACTCGTTCACGTGTCTGATCCCGTGCGCATGTACCTCCAGGAGATAGGCCGATACCCGCTGCTCGACGCCCAACAAGAGGTTGAGCTTGCCATGCAGGTCGAGGCTGGGATTCGTGCAGAGGAACGCCTCAATGAGGACGAGCATCGAACGGCAGCAGAGCGGATCTTGCTCGAGCGTCAGACGCGGCTCGCCGACAGGGCCCGTCAGCAACTGGTGGTATCGAACCTGCGCCTCGTCGTGTCGATCGCCAAGAAATACATCGGCCGCGGCCTCGGACTGCTCGATCTCATCCAGGAGGGGAACCTGGGTCTCATCCGCGCGGTCGAGAAGTTCGACTATCGGCGGGGTTTCAAGTTCTCCACGTACGCCACATGGTGGATACGGCAGGCGGTGACGCGGGCGCTCGCAGACCAGGCGAGGACCATCCGCGTCCCTGTGCACATGGTCGAGACGATCAACAAACTCGCGATGGTCCAACGAACGCTTCACCAGGACCTCGGTCGCGAGCCCACGATCGCTGAGATCGCGGCCGAACTCGACATCGAGTCCGGCAGGGTCACGGAGCTCCGGCGGATCGCCCAGGATCCGGTGTCCCTCGAAACACCGATCGGTGCCGAAGAGGACGCCACGATCGGCGATATCGTCCCCGATCTTGGCGCCGATGTACCTGTCGAGGAGGCTTCGTTCAAGCTCCTCCAGGAGTATCTCTCGCTTGCCCTCGAATCGCTCAATGAGCGCGAGCGCCAGGTGCTGATCATGCGATTCGGCCTCGCAGACGGGAACGTGCGGACACTCGAGCAGGTCGGTGACCACTTCGAGGTGACACGTGAGCGCATTCGCCAGATCGAGAACAAGGCGCTTGCGAAACTCCGTCAGCCGGCGCGGGCGCGACAACTCGACGGGTTTCTCGAAAGCGGTTGATCAGCGAGCGGCGCGCTGTCGAATCGTGTCTGCGGTCCTCACGAGGGTGTTGCCTGCAGCAGTACGCGTCTTGCGGGTCGATTGCTCGGCAAGGTCCGTGGTCCTGCGGACCGCGTCGTTCGAGCGGATCTTGTTGTAGGTGGCCACGATCTGGTCGTAGCGTTCCCTCCCTGCACGTGCACCGAGGAGGAAACCGATGGTGAGGCCGGTGATGAGGCCGAGTCGGAACTTCATGAGGGGATTGTGCCACAACTCGCCTCGTAGTGTCAGGCCGGAGCGCTTTCGTTGTAGGCTGGTGCTGATAGGGTTTGTACATCGATGACGACCCTTTCGAAACCCCGGCAAGTCCGTGCCAACGCTGCGGAGCCACCGCCGACACGATTCGTGCTCGGAGCGGATGAGCGAGCAGCGGATGGCCTGGCCCGCGTCCTGTTTGAGCAGGTCGACCTTGCGAGCTTTCATGCACAGCACCTGTCCGTGTCCGATGGCCACGTTCACGAACTGCGTAAGGGAACGAAACGCATGAGAGCGGTGTTGCGCATCCTGCGCGACGAGGTCGACAGCGGCGTGTACCGCGATCTCAACGTATCGGTACGCGATGTCGCCCGGTCGCTGTCGCACGTTCGAACGTCGATCGTGATGATCGACGTGTTCGGTGGTCTCGTGGAGGAGCGTCCGGCACTCGCTTCCGCGACGACGGCGATTCGGCACGAACTGCATGCCGACAGGGATCGTGCACGCCAATCGGTGGACGAAGCGCTCGTTGGCGATCTCACACGGAGACTCGGGGGAGTGCGCGTTCGTCTCGGCGACGCCGTCGTGGCCGGTGGGGGCACCATCACTTCAGAGGGTGTCCGACGAACCTACCGGCGAGGACGCAATGGCATGGCACGTGCGCTCGCCAGTGGATCTGCGGAGCACTTCCATGCGTGGCGCAAGCGGGTGAAATATCTTCGACATCAGCTAGAGGTGCTGTCGGAGGTTGGCTCATCCGATGTGACGGGAGTCGTCGATGGCCTCGAAGGGCTCGGCGCCGATCTCGGTCGCGTCAACGATCTTGTCGACCTGACGCATCGGGTCACGAGGTCCGGACCCGGGCGTGAGATCGACGACGGAGGCGAAGCACTACTCAGCGTCATCGGACAGGCCAGAACCCAACTGGAGATGGATACGCGCGGTCCCGCCGACCGCCTGTTCGATCGTTCGCCATCGATGTTCGTGAGCGAGTTGGTCCCCGCTTTGGCATAGGTACATGCAGCGCCATGCCCGAGGTGAGTTGACAGTGTGCCCTGATAAACTCTGCGCCGTTCGCCACGTCGGCGAACAATCCTTCCGGGGTAGCTCAGTTGGCAGAGCGACGGACTGTTAATCCGTTTGTCGTGGGTTCAAGTCCCACCCCCGGAGCCGAGAAAGCCCTGGAACCACGAGTTACCGTGCGTGACGGGAACGTACTCCGTGACTTCCGTACACGCTGAGGACGCGTGTCAGTTGCGGAGAGAGTTGGGCAGGTCCGGTTCGGTTCGTGGCGTGACAAGTTTTCCACACTCGAGAGCCGCCAGGAAACCCAGGGCGAACCAGGTGGCCATGTCCTGGACAGTCGGGTCGCCTTTGATAGGTGCTTGGTGGATCGTCGTATCAGATCTGTTCAGACCACGGCTCTGATGCCACAACCCTGTGATCCAGTGCGACACGTGCCCGCTGCTCTGCTTCTCGAAGGTGCTTCCGGATCGCTGCTGTTGCAGTTGTACTGAGGTTCGCGATGATGACCGGTCCGGTGTTCCGCCAACCCGCAACCTCAGCCACGGTCAAAGCATTGAACATCGTCGGGTCGTCGTAGAACCCCCACCGTCTCAGCACGGTCTCGGTCCTTGTGGCGAATGGCACTGTTTCGGGCCGAGGTCGTCGAGCCACGGGTGGTTGAGAATCTCGGTGGTGTTCACCTGATTGACTCTACTCACCGGACTCGTGTGCACACACAAGTACCGGTTTCACACATCAACAGCGATGAGCATGGACGACACCGTACGGGTGCTCCGGCGTGTCTCCGGTTTGGGTTTTTACTGGCCCGGGGTTCCTCAACCGCCGCTGGCGTAGTTGTCCATCATCGAAGCGGTCACCCCGTCGACGGTGCCCGTCGCAGCGAGGTCGTGTGCGGTCTGGAAGTTCTCGACCCATTCCTTCATCTCGCTGCCGTAGTCACTGTCTGCACCGTGCTTCGGTAACGCGGCTGAGTCCCATGCCAGGAGCTGTTCCTGATAGTGCTTCACAGCTTTACCAATGTCGCCTTCTTGCAGCATCTGTTCCTCCGTTCCACCGTTGCCGCCAGGGACGGTGCTCCAATCGACCTTGCATTTGTCTGGTGGCACATCGAGTTCCCAATGCATCGTGTCCGCGTTGATCAGACCGAGCCACCGGAACATCCGCTCACCTTGTAGATTCTTCACGCTCATCACAGCGTCGTAGTTCGCTTCCGTGAATTTACAGTTCCGGAACACCCACGCTGGGTCGGGTTTGTCCTCTCGAAGATGCTTGTTGTACATCACGCCCTCGTCGTCTCCGCCGTATTCGATATCGAGGGCGATCTCGTAGTTGTGCATTGAACAATTGGTGCCGTCCTCCTCACATGGGCCGCTACCGATCCCGCTGGTGCAGGACCGATGCGACCCGATGAACGCGCCTTTCGTCGGCACATATCCCGATGCGAGCAGTGTCTGTTCCAGAGCCCGCCAAGCATCAGCCACGTCAGCGTTAGCGGCGAACACCGGGGAGCGGCCAAAGAACGACATCCGGACACCGGACTTGCACCGGTACTCCGCCCACCACTGTCGTTTCGTTGCAGTGTTCGCCATCGCTGCTCTCCCCCCTCAAACTAGCCACGCAGCGGGGCCGCCGAGACATGTTGCCTCAATATCGTAGACGGCGCTCCGGATCGTGTCGACCGATTTCCCACCCCCAGGACACCTGTGTATGGACCGGAGAGTAAGGTGACACTCGTGCGGGGACATAGGTGACAGGTGGTGTGTCTGGCATACGCTCATCATCTCGGCGTGCGTTTTGGGGGCGCGGCGGGGCGCGAGAGACCGAAAACCAGTGCAGAACGATGAAGGGTGTTGCTGGTCGGTCACAGAGTCGAAATGCCGTGTAGGGCGACGGATAACTTCGGTATCGCTTGCGCCGCAAGGGTCGTGGGAGACTGGGACGAACCCCTGAACCGTCCTCTTGAGACGGTAGGGCAAGGTTGATTCCGGTCGCTACTGCAAACGAGGAACCCGTGCTCTCAGGGTTCGGAATGGTCCTTCTCCGATCGAGATCCTCCACGAGACCCAGGGGCGAGTCGCTCGTGTCACTGTCGCGTTTCAGGGGTGTTGAGACGGATCGGAGAATCTTCCACCGGTTACGTCTGGACGGTGTAGGTTCAAAGCCATAACAGATCCGCTCTGTGATCAAACAGTCATGCGAGGGGGTGCGACAAGAGGCACATGCTGAAGGTTGCCGTTGCGACCGGTTCTGCCGAACGGTCTTGTGTTCAGCGGAGCAAACTCGTCTACCAGGTTCGTTGAGCGCGTTCTGCGCTGTCGGGCCTCGCTGCAAACCAACAGCGTTCCACCGTCCTAGTCCCACAGTTAGACCACGACAAGGGGAGATTGAGAAATGACTGAGTCACGACAGCCGCCCGAGAGGCCTATGTATCTAGAAGAGCTCGTAAGAGAGGTTCGTACACGAGATGCCGTCGGACGCATCGATGACGTAGGCCTCCAGTTCAATCTCTTCGCCGCTGCCGACAGGACGCCAGAAGTGGACTGCTCAGTCGCCGAGTCGGAGAACGGTGACAAGGGTTCATTCAGGATCGATCTGACGGTGAAAGGATTGAAGTTGGGCGAACACTCTTATCCACCCGGTGCTCAGCTCCGCCAGTTTGAGCCTGAGACCGATATTCGCAAGCGGCATCTCGAGCACCCGGATTTGGAAGGGTACGTTCCCGACCACCTGCCGCTTCGACCATTGCCGATGCAGTTGGCCGATGAGCTTCGAGTAGCGCGCCGCATCGACAGCGAGGTGGATCGAGATCGATCGCGCAACGAACTTCACGAGGCAACGACCATCTTTCCGCCCGACGATCGCTACACATTCAATGACACAGCGTATCCGTGGAGCACGTGCGGTCGCATCGAGACTCCTGGTGGCTCAGCGAGTGGCGCCATGGTTGGTCCTCGGCATGTGCTTACTTGCAGCCATGCCATCCAGTGGAATTCAGATGGCACAGCCGGTTGGGTCAAGTTCACCCCCAGCTATTTCGATGGCAGCGCTCCATTTGGCGTGGCTTGGGGAACTTGGATCTACTGGGAGGGCCTGAAAGTGTTCGGACCAACCATCAACAGTAGCGAGGGACGTCACGATTACGTGTGTGTCGTCCTCAACTGGAACATCGGGAACGTAACCGGGTGGATGGGTTCGCGGACATATTCCGATAGCTGGGATGGCGGGAACTATTGGAGTCACATCGGATATCCGGGTGACCTCGCGGCGGGACTGCGCCCGTCGTTCCAAGGAGGGATCTCACTCGACGGATCGTTCTGGGATCCGCAGAATCATCAACGCATCTACCACCAGGGCGACGTGTGGCCTGGCCAATCCGGCGGCCCGTTCTTTGGCTGGTGGTCGGGTGAGAGCTTCCCACGGGTCGTGGCCGACCAGTCCGGTCAGACATCAGGTGAGAACTCAGCCTCCGGTGGCGCCCACATGGTGGACTGCATAATCCGAGCCCGGAACGATTTTCCCTAGGATTGTTCGCTGCCACGCCCCGTTCCCTGCTGGAACCTCGATGCGGTAACTGAAGTCGACGTGGGTGACCACGTCCGATGAAAAGCCAGCATGTGACTCGGAACCTGATGGCTGATCGACAGACTCCGTCATTGCAGTGTCGAGGGTCCACGAAATCTCGCAAATAGTCTTGAGGAGGTTGCATCCTCTCTCGATCAGAGACATAGACCCCCTTTCCAGCCCAGCAGCGACCACTGAACGCCGCGGTCCTCGGGGTCGGCATTGGGATCGTCTTCCCGCTGGTTGACGAGGTGGCGATGCCGTCACCGTTCGGGAACACTGTTGTCCGGGAGGACTCTCGCGACTGGTGCAGAGGTTCTCAAGAGCGGAGATCGCTTCCCCGCGTCCGGGTGGCCGTATCGGGTGCCAGTGACGTTGCCTTATCCCTGGAGATCCCAGCCCATAGATCTTCAACGGTGCGGGATGCAAGTCGTGTCCCCGAGTGTCCAAGGCAGTATCCT
>JBDLIR010000003.1:0-22082 GCA_039714815.1 Actinomycetota bacterium
CATCTCGGGGTGTTGCATGATGATCAGATCGCTCGACTCAGGGGCGCGAACCTGGTGGCCAACATACAGCTCTCATGGTTCCACGCGGGGGAGACAGGCGAGTTGTACGGATACTTCGGCACGTCAAGGGCAGCGAAGGTCGGCCGCTGGAAAGACCTCGTTGCAGCCGGGGTGAACGTGTGTGGCAGCACCGATTTCCCCTGGGGCGCTCCGGTACTGGGTCCTGTCAACCGCACGCTCTACTCCGCAACGACCCGCCGCGGTCCCGAGGGTGAACTGCCTGAGCCGTGGATGGCATCGCAAGTTCTGTCCATACAACAGGCGATCGAGTTGCTCACTTCCAGGGCCGCGTGGGCCCTCGGGATCGAGGACGAGCGCGGATCGATCGGTGCGGGCAAGAAAGCCGATCTCGTGGTCTTGTCCCAAGATCCCGTATCGATGCAGCCCGAGGACCTCCTGGAACTGGAGACAGCGATGACGATCGTCGATGGCCACGTCGAGCACATCCATCCCGACCATGAGCTGTTGCTGTCCTCTGAGGGCCTCCCCGCATGGTTCACGCCCTGACGTACAGCGGTCTTCCACCGGTTTGGGGAATGGCGGCGTCATGTTGGTCAGGGTTCGGGTGGTTTGGTGTTGGTGTTCTGGTGGGTTGTGGTGTGGTGTCTTCGACAGAGAAGTTGGGTGTTGTTGAGGCTGGTTTCGCCTCCGTCGGCCCAGTGGATGATGTGGTGAACGTCTGCCCATGATGCGGGTGCGTTACATCCTGGCCAGACGCATCCGCCGTCTCTGAGTTCGAGGGCTCGTCTGAGGGCTGGTGGGATGGTGCGCGTACGGCGTCCGACGTCGATGGGTATGGAGTCCGGGTCGGTGATGATGCGGACGATGCCTGCATCACAGGCCCAGCGTCTCAGTGTTTCGGGGTCTATGGCGTAGCCATCGAGTTCGGGGAGCTGTTTCCTGGTCCCAGTGAGGATGTCGTAGGGGACGACAACGGTGATGTGGGGTTTGTCGCCACCTGATGTTGCAACAGTTTCGTTGTGGTCGAGCCAAAATCGGTGGATGCCGATTTCAGCATCGGCGAGACGTTGTGGCATCGAACGCCGATCATCCCCGTCGAGGTACGTGTGTTGGATGTAGCCCCGTAGCGCGGTTTTGATGACGTGACCGTCGGCGACCCCGAACCGGCCGGCCATGTCCCATCTGCCCTTGTAGGACTGGTTGAAGAACAGTTCACGCCTGTGTGCGTCGTGTTCGACGTCTTCGAGTGCAGCGTCGTAGTCGACTTGCTGGTCCCAATGTTGAACAGCGATACGCAGATCTCTGGGGTTGAGATAGGTGGCCACATCAGCGAACACGGCTTCGTGATCGACGAATGCGTCGGGGTGACGGTCACGGGCCCTGGTCAACACTTTCACCCCCGACGAAACGATCTCACCGGTGACAGCTTCTTGAGCGACCAGAGGCATACCGGCCAGGGCTCGTGCCGTCTTCACCGTCCCTGACGCTTCTGCGGCAGTCATGCGACAGTTGTGGCGCAGCCACGCCGTTGTAGACAGGGCATGGGAAGCTTCCGTGACCCGGCGCCGGTCGAGTTCGTCCGTCAACACCAACAGCCGTGCGTGATCCTTGTCCATCTGCTTCTTTGCATCGATCGTTGCCTGTAACAGGTCATCATCGAACATCGCATCGACCTCGGCCAACAGATCCTGATACACAGAGCCAGAGGTGTCATCGGGTGTGTCGGTGGGGCGGTTCGTATCCATACCCCTAACGTATCAACCCCCTACGACACAAACCGTTATAACCGACCCTAACTGGCCATAAATATCGGAATCGTCTCGTCCGGCCTGATGTCGGAGCTGCCGTACAGACTCCATTGCGCGCCAACGTCTGGGTGATGGGCCGTACGGAGCAACACCGGTTCCAGCAGTCCTACCGACCTCCGCCGCTGGTCCTGTCCGGAATCGACAACGAGGGTCGGGATGTCGAGGTTCTTGCCTCTACAGCAATTGGTCGAAGTGGACCAGGCCTGAGCCGGAGTCGTAGGCGATGAGGCCATCGTTGCCGAGATGGTACCGGCCAGCTTCCCCACGGAAGAACGGGGTCAGCAGATCCCAGCCCGTGCCCCAACTATCGGTACCGAGGATCTCTACCCGTTTCTCGAACATGCGGTCGGCATGCACGATTCCGTCGGTCGACCGATAGGCAAGAAAGCGAACGCTTGGCTCCGGCCCATTGCTGTGGTGATAGCTATAGGCGGAATGCTGGGCGTAGGGCACGAAGTGCGTCCAGCCTCCGTCCCACGAGATGTCCTGAACCTTGCTGTTCCCGAACTTGGACAGCCGGTAGACGAAGCCCTTCCCATCGCCTTTGTGATAGACCAGCACGTACCAGGCGGACTCGCCGAGACGGAAAGGCATCACCGTCGTGTACCCGGCGCGCCACTTACGCTCCCAAATGTTGGTCGTACCGAAGCCGAGCGGATCGCCCCGATTGATCCTGTCGAGTCGGGCGATCCCTGTTCCCGGGTCATAGACCAAGATGTGGTCCCGCTGGTAACCCCTGAGTCCCAATGACACGATGGGACGCCAGGTCTTGAACCATCCTCCTTCCCAGACGTTCTCCGTTCGAATCCTCTGGGCCGCCGTGTCGACGATGATGCGATCGATCCGCACCGCTCCTGTGTCGCGTGTGTAGACGAGGACGAATCGCCCGTAGTCGAGTTCAAAGGTGATGACCACATCCCAGATCTTCGCCCAGGTGGTGGTTCCCCAGTTCGCTGTTTTTGTGCCACCGTCGTCGACGCGCACGAATCGAACCTTGCCGCTGGAGCGGGAATAGACGATCAGATACTCCCTGTCCTCGCTTTCGAACGGAACGATATGGCTCCACCCTTTGGCCCACTTGCCGGGTTTGAGGATGCGAACCCGCCAGCCGGCCAGATACCCGAGGGCGGAGATGTCGCCGTTGGTGAGGCCTGCGGTGTTTGACAGCGTCTTGCATCGCCCCGGCTTGGGATCGACAAAGGCGTCGATGTCGAGATAGTGCATCAGCGACAGGCAGTCGTACGGGCCAACTGCCTGACCATCGGGGACGATGCGAATGTTTCCCTTCTTGCCTCCATCCCATGCCGGAACCCGGTTACTTGTGATGAAGGCGTCACGATCAGGCCTCTGATGCTCGTGGATCAATCCGACGGCGTGCCCGATCTCATGCAGCAGCGTATTGGTGATGTCACTGCCGGTCATCTGGTAGTCGGCCCACACTCCCTGTTGCCCCCCGGCGCGACCGACCGAATCTGAGGATCCTCCCCCGCCCCCTCCTTTGATCGCCTTGAACAGTATGTGATCGCCCGCCTCGTGGTTCTCGTCATGGACGAGCTTGAGGGACGAAACCGTATTCCATGCAGCGATCGCCGTGTTGAGTTTCGACACGGCTCCCTTCGTGAAGTAGACGGCTATGTCTATCCGGTAAGGCACGGGATTGGGCCAGTGCCGTTTCCGGTCGTGAATGATGAACCCCATTGGCCCTCCCCGGTCTCGTCGCAGTTTCGGGTTGAGTGGCGGAAGCGAGGTCGCTCCCCTCAACGCCTCCCTGTGATCCTACGCGGCGGGACGCCGGGGCGTGAAGATTCCCTGGTGCCGGTGGGCATCTTGTTGATACGTCGGATATCTGTGTCACAAAACGACCCGCGATTCAGTCGAAAGGGTGACGAGTCAGGACGGCCGGTGACAAGGCAGCGAGCAACCGCTACACGCGCAGTCCCGCGTGTTCTGCTTGAATCGCCCGATGTCACTACACGATCCACTCTTAGCGCGCATGGAGGAGGTCGGGGAGAACCTGATCTCAGACAACGACGAACGCCAACACTTCCACGGTGTCTACGTGCGCACGACACGGGCGGTGATGCGCGATGCCGAGGCAGGCAGGTTCGTCGATCCGGAGTGGGCTGTGCGCTGGCTCCTAGCGTTCGCCGGGTTCTACATGGATGCGTTCGACACGTGGGAGCGAGGAGACGATCCATCGGGCCCGTGGAGGGTGGCCTTCGAAGCATCCAGAGATCCTGATATCCCGCCCCTTCGGCACGCCTTGCTCGGCATGAATGCACACATCAACTACGACCTGCCCCAGGCGTTCCTTGCTGTTATCACTGACTCGGAATTCGACGATGACGAGTTGATGGCCAAGCGAGCGTTGGACCATGCGCACCTCGATTCGATCCTGGTCGGTCGAGTGCACGAGGAGGACAAGCTGATGGCACAGGTCGAGGAACCCGGTGATCGCACGATCATCGACAGCCTCATGATGCCCTTCAACACGGCTGGGACCAAGCGGTTCCTCAAGGAAGGGCGTCACAAGGTATGGCGCAATGCTCGCCTGCTCAGCGCAGCTCGCCGTCAGGGACCCGAGGTGTATGCGCACGAGTTGAGCGCGCTGGAAGCGCTGTGCGAGGAGCGTGTCACCGATCTGGTCACCCCGAGGTTCGTGATCATCCAGCTCGCATGGCACGGCTTCGGCGTTGAACTGTCTCCAAGGCCCGCTGTGTAGGAAGCCGAAGAACAACCGGGTAGCAGCTCAGACAGCTGCGGCGACCACCGAGGCGAGATCTCGTGTTACATCGGCACCGATGTGAGCAACGCCGTCTGCCTGCTGAGCTCCAGGGCAGCCATGCCACCGACTCTGGCGCGTACACTTTGCGGATTATCGTGCAGGAGTGAGAGGCAACGAAGCGGGTTTTCCGGTCTGCAATGCAACCTTCTGAGCATGCTGCGCGTGGTTGGGGTATGGAGATGCAGGACGAGGCTATCTACACCAAGGTCAAGGATGATCTGATCCGGTACGCCGCGGTCATCGCTGGTCCCGATCGGGCCGAGGATGTGGTGTCATCGGTGATGGTCCGATTGCTGACAAAGCGGCCGCTGTCCTCCCTAGACGATCCCCGGCCGTATCTGTTCCGTGCGGTGTTGAACGAGTCACGGGGCGCCCTGCGCAGAGAGCGGCGCGCACCTCTGCCCACGCAAGCATCAGCTCAATCGATCCCTGAACCGGATTGGGAAGTGCTACAGGCAGTGTCGATGCTGCCCGCCCGTCAGCGTGCTGCGGTGTTCCTCCGCTACTGGGAGGATCTGCCGGTCGCCGATGTCGCTGATCTCATGGGAACGCGCGTCGGCACGGTCAAGCGGTATCTCCATCTTGCCCGCAAGTCACTGGAAGGAGTGCTCGCATGACGATGACAACCGATGACCGCATGAAGATTCGCAAGGCTCTCGGAGCGTATATTGATGACGCGCCACCAGCCCCGGAGTGGATGGACTGGGAGATCCACACAATCATCGCAGAGCGGGAGTCCCGGACACTATCTGGACCGCTTGTGGCTGCCACGTCGGTGGTTGCGGTACTCCTTGTCATCGGAGGTCTTGCTGGGACGCTTCGTCTGGGATCTGCTCCTGAAGCAGGGACTCCTGCGGCGTGGCCTGCAACCGTCGGTGGCTGGTTCGATACCGTTTCTGACCTCGGCATACCGATCCTCGGTAATCAGATGGTGGTTCAGGCTGAACTCGGACCCGAACCTGACTTTGACACAACGGATCTCGGCACGGAGCAACCACTCATCCCGGCGACCACGGCAACGGATCTTGCGAGCCCACCGTGGAAGTACCTCGTTGAGTACAAGGACCCGGCGATGACTTCCCAGAGTGCTGTCGTTGTCGTGGGGAGAATCGGAGATGTTGCAGCGGGTGCCGTGACAGGCAACTTCACCAGTGAAAGCATCGGAGGGGGATTCGACGGCACAGGTCTGTGTCACCTCGTCGTTGGCCCTGCACTCGAGACACCCACACAAAGCTGGAGCACAAGTGCCGGATGCGCTCCTTTGGAGCACCCGTTCGAATCCGGAGTCGGAACAGTTGATGGTCTCGCCGTTGGAACGAGTTCCCAAAGAGAGGGTGCGATGTTCGTCGGGTCGGTCACGATGAGCGTGCCGCCAGATACGTCGGTTGTCGTCTTCGAATCGGGCCCAACCACGCTGTGGCAGCGCCCTCGGGGAGGAATGGCCCTCTTCGTCGGAACCTTCGCTGTCGAAGGAGCGTCCTATGTGGCGTACGACGCATCGGGGCGAGTCATTGAACACGAAGACTCGCTCGGAATCTGGGCGGACTCTTGACGAAAGTCGCGAGACACAGAGGCAGCCGCTCGCCAGCCGGGGAGCGCGAGCTGCCCGACCGGGCCCCGGTCATGGGCGTGTCTAGCTGAGGGTCTCCGGGTCAACGATTTGCAGCCAGCGGTCTGCAGCTCCGTTGAAGGGTGCCGAGCGGGAAACCAGGAGCTTCCTTGCTCGTTCGGTTGCGACGAGGGCAGCGTCACGAACCTCCTCCGGGTACCCGTAGAGCACCTGGTGCTCTACGAACTCGTCTTCGTCGAGGATCTTCACATCCCCATCGACTGTGAGGACGACGTCGAGGTCGAGGTCGATCTGGTGGATCCGGTCTCCGATGACGGACGGCACGGTTCCGATGTTGACATAGATCGTGTGCCATGGATGGCTGAGGTAGAACTCCACGATCCACGGATCATCGACAGGTACGAGTGAAACGAACCCGGTGCCGATGGGCCTCACGGGTTCGGAACCTCTTCGGGCCATCGTATCTGACGGGACATGCACCCACAGCCCGTACTCATCTTCCCCGAGCACCTGCGCCGAGAACTGCCAGTGGAGGTGGTCGGGATACTTCCGGGTGTCGATACGAACGCTGCCCGATTCTGCGTGTGTCGTCACGGCGAGGATCCTAGGCGGATCACCGGTAGTTCATTCGTGGCTTACCGGCGCGGTCAGCGTTCGAATCCGACAGGCTGTCGGTAAATGAGACTGTTAGAACTTGCTTCGACTTAGTCCCTGAACCCCTCGAAATCTAGGAGCGGAGCATGAAACGATCGATCGCGTTGGTGGCCCTCGTCGCTGTTCTGGCCGCGGCATGTGGCACAGCGGAGGAAACGGCTGCACCGGAAACGACGACAACGCAAGCCCCCCCAACCACGACAACCGTGGCACCGACGACAACCGTTGCACCGACGACGACGGTGGCACCGACAACGACGCAGCCGGCTACCACGACAACAGCCGCTTCGGATCAGGTAGAGACATCGCCTGTGGTGCCCGGTGAGGATCCAGACGTTGACGCAATCGTCGAGGCGTACCTCGTCGTGTTCGACAGCGCCACAACCTACGACGAGAAGGTGCCGTTCATCACGGAC
The DNA here is from genome assembly GCA_039714815.1 of Actinomycetota bacterium. Classification (GTDB taxonomy): domain Bacteria; phylum Actinomycetota; class Acidimicrobiia; order Spongiisociales; family UBA5794; genus JAMBLL01. Next base: position 7,255 of record JBDLIR010000003.1, read on the forward strand.
GCAACCGGTCTCGAGGAGACCGTGACGAAGTACGCCGCGGCAGGCGACGAAGTCGGCGGCATCACACTCCAGGCCGACGAGGTCGGTATCGACGGCGACGAGGCCAGGGTGATCTACTCGTTCCTGTTCGCAGGCAACGCTGCATACTCGGATCTCGAAGGCGAGGCGGTGTTCACAGACGTCGGATGGCAGATAAGCACGGAGTTCTTCTGTGAGATCATGGTTCTGGCGAGGGTCGGCTGCTCGTGATCGGTCTCGTCATCGCCCAGGCTCTGGCTCTGGATACCAATCCGATCCATTACCTGCCGATCATCTCGACGATCGTCGCGACCGCGTTCACGCTCACGCTCTACAAGCGCTGGAAACAGAATCCCTCAGCGAGATACCTGATGTGGTGGACGATCGGAATCGCCATGTACGGCGTCGGCACGCTGATGGAGTCCCTGACCACCATCTTCGGCTGGAGCGAACCGGTCTTTCGCGCCTGGTACATCTCCGGTGCGTTGCTCGGCGGAGCGCCTCTGGCGACCGGGACGGTGTACCTGGTCATGTCCAAGGAGAAGGCCGACAGGATCGCGACCGTTCTCGTGACGTACATCGCGATCGCATCGGCGTTCGTCCTGACAACACCGATCATCAACGAACTGGTCGAACCGTACAGGTTGTCTGGAGAGGTCATGGCGTGGACGTGGGTGCGGTTGTTCTCGCCCCTTGCGAACGTGTACGCGCTCGTGTTCCTCGTGGGCGGCGCGATCTGGTCTGCGTGGAAGTACTGGAGGATCGGAAACGCCTCCTCGCGTGTCCTCGGCAACATCTACATCGCGGTCGGTGCGATCCTGCCAGGGATCGGGGGATCGTTCGCCCGCGCTGGCGTCGTCGAAGTGCTGTACGTCACCGAACTCATGGGTCTCATCCTCATCTGGGCGGGGTTCCGAGTGATCTCTGGCGACCGTGTGGTCTCGGTCTTCTCCTCCCAGCGCGCCGTCGCAGCGAGAGCCGAGTAGGGCCATGTCCTCTAGACGTTCCGCACAACATTGGCTGACCGCTCTGGTTCTCGGTGCTGCTCTCGCTGTCTCCGCGTGCACATCGTCTGGCACGGCTCTGGAATCGACCGCCGATGCGCCAGGTGAAGAGGGGGTGTTCGTGGGGGCGGACGGCGTGGCAACGACGGTGACAGACACGTCAAGAATCGTCTCCCTCACCGGAGACATCACCGAGATCATCTTCGAGCTCGGCCTGGGCGATAACGTGGTCGCCGTTGACATCACCACGACATACCCGCCCGAAGCGAACGAACTCAAGCGATCCGGCAACAACGTCGGTTTCGGCCAGGCGCTCTCCGCTGAAGCAGTGCTTCGGTACGAACCGACCCTTGTCATCGGTGACGAGTCGGTCGAGCCGAGTGAGACCATCGAGCAACTCAGGAACGCCGGCGTCCCTGTGGCCATATTGAAGTACCGGACGACATTCGATGGCGTCGAGGCGAAGATCCGCACGATTGCCGAGATGCTCGGAGCGACCTATGCCGGTGAAGAGCTGTCCCGACGAGTCATGTCCGAGGTCGCTCGCGCCGAGAGTCGAGCAGCGCAAGCCCAGGAACAGCTACGAGTCGCGTACCTGTACACACGAGGACCCTCTGTGCTCCTCCTTTTCGGGACGGGTCTTCCAACGCAGGCGATGATCGAAGGTGCGGGAGCGATCGATGTTGGCGCAACGCTCGGAGAGGGAGCCATTCCGCTCACACCCGAAGCGCTGATTTCGGCCATGCCCGATGTGATCGTCCTCCCGGAGTCAGGAGTCGAAGCGCTTGGCGGCGTTGAAGCGATTCTTGAGATCCCCGGGATCGCTGAGACACCTGCTGGTCAGCACGGGGCGTTCCTCGCCTACGAGGAGGCCTACTTCTTCAACCTCGGTCCCCGTGTCGGGATCGCTCTGAACGAGTTCGTCGATGACCTCTACCCGGACCTGGCCGATTGACAGACGAGTCCTGGCTCAAGTCCGCCGACCCTTACTCCGGCAGAAGGGCGTGGTTCTGGCCCGCCGCGGCGGTCACCGCCGTTGGAGTCGCATTCGTTTCATTGGCGCTCGGCGCCGTGGACATCCCTCTCGCTGACGTCGGCTCGGTGCTGCTCGCCAAGATGGGCCTCGGGGTGGCCCCAGGGCAGTCCGAAGCCGTTGTATGGGGCATCCGTCTGCCGCGTGTCCTCCTCGGGTTCCTCGTGGGAGCGACGCTGGGCTTGGTCGGTGCGGTCCTCCAGGGCCTGCTCAGGAACGATCTGGCTGATCCACAGCTCCTCGGCATAGGCCCTGGTGCCGCCATCGGGGCTGCCATCGGGGCTGTGGGCGGCGGTGTTCGCGGGGCGATTGCAGGTGGTGTTGTAGCTGGCGTCGCCACGTCCTTTGCTCTGCGGAGACTCGTACGCCGAAGTTCCATAGATCCGACGCGGATCATCCTGTCCGGGGTGGCTCTCGGGGCTATGTTGAGCGCATTTGTGGGCTTTGTCGTGTTCGGAGCCGACCAGTCTGTCGTACCGCCTATCGAGTTCTGGCTTCTGGGAAGCCTCTCTGGGGCAACATGGCGGTCGTTCGGCACCGCAGCGGTATTCCTTCTCATCACCACCATCGGCCTTCTCTCTGTGGCCCGCAATCTCGACCTGCTCGCCCTTGGCGAAAGCGAGGCTCGCCATCTCGGCGTCGACACGAACCTCGTGACGACGGTCACCCTGATCGGGTGCGGCGCTGCGGTCGGTGTCACGGTTGGAGTTGCCGGAGTCGTAGCGTTCGTTGGGCTCCTCGTTCCGTTCCTGATGCGACCGATCGTCGGTCCCCGGCACCGGCATCTGCTCGCCGCATCGATGCTTGGCGGTGGGATCTTCGTGGTTCTTGCAGATCTCCTCGCCCGCACGGTTCTATCGCCCGTCGAGATCCCTGTGGGGTTGATCACCGCTGTGGTGGGTGGGCCCGTCTTCCTCTGGCTGTTGTCGCGCAAGGACAGGCACGATGTCTGAACCGATTCTGATCGCAGACGGCGTCACCTATCAGGTCGGTGACATCACTCTGGTCGACAATGTGAATCTGGTCGGTCATCCCGGGGAAGTAGTCGCCATCTTGGGTCCGAACGGTGCAGGTAAGACCACACTGCTGCGACTGCTCGCCGGCGACCTGCTGCCAGATGCGGGGAGTCTCACGGTCAACGAGATCGACACGCGTTCTGCTGTGCCGCTCGAACTTGCGAAGGTCCGCTCCGTGATGCGGCAGGGTGGAGTCAGTGATATCCCATTCACGGCCCTCGCCGTTGTGGAGATGGGTCGACATCCGCACCGAACCGACGATGACGTGTCACGTGCATCGGACCGATCTGCCATCCGGTCAGCCATGGAGAGAACCGACACGCTGCATCTCGCTGCCCGGACGTTCGCGACCCTCAGTGGCGGTGAACAGACCAGAGTCGTCATGGCGCGCGTCTTTGCCCAGGCTGCACCGATCGTGCTCCTGGACGAACCGACGACCGCGCTGGATGTGGCACATCAAGAGCGCGTCCTGTACGAGATGAAGCAACTTGCTGCGGAGAGGGCCTGCGTTGTCGCCGTCCTGCACGACCTCAACTCGGCAGCGTTCCACGCGGACAGGATCGTGCTGATGGATCGCGGAACCGTGCGGGCTGAGGGATCTCCCGATGAGGTCCTGCGTGCGGATCTACTCAGTGAGGTGTATCGACAGTCGATGACCGTTGTGGAGCACCCGACCCGGGGTTGCCCGCTCGTTCTGATCGCGGATGGCGTCGAATAGGGCTCTGGCGCTGAAATGGCTGATATTTCGTTTGTATCGACGCCAGAGCCCTAAGTCGCCGGCCCGTCCGGGTAGAGTCGCTCCATGACTGAACGGACCGTGCTCGGAACGTGCCACCACGACTGCCCTGACTCGTGCGGATGGGTGGCGACCGTCGTCGATGGGATCGCCGTGAAGTTACGCGGCAATCCGGACCACCCGTATTCCCAGGGTGAGCTGTGCCCGAAGGTGAACCGGTTCCTCGACCGCGTCTACAGCCCCGACCGGATTCTGCACCCCCTCGTGCGAGTGGGAGCCAAGGGGGAGGGACGGTTCGAACAGGTGACGTGGGACGACGCACTGGAACGTGTCGCATCGAGGTTCCACGACATCATCGGCAGGGAAGGGGGCGAGGCGATTCTGCCGTGGTGGGATGCGGGAACACAGGGGATGATCCAGATGAGCCTGCTGGACCGGCGCCTCTTCGCCAAGCTTGGCGCAACGGAGCTTACGGGTTCGCTCTGCGGGGCGACCGCAGGAGCCGGTTTCGCAGCAACCACGGGCTCCGGCAAAGGATCTGACCCGATGGATGTGCAGCACTCGAGTCTCATCATCTTGTGGGCGACCAACACCAGGCTGACGAATCGGCATCTCTGGCCGTTCGTCGAAAAGGCTCGTGCAAAGGGCGCTGTTGTCGTCGTGATCGACCCGATGAAGACCGCCACGGCAGAAGCTGCGGACTGGTTCCTCCAACCTCTACCAGGCACTGACACAGCCTTGATGCTCTCGATGATGCACGTCCTCATCCGAGACGGCCTGATCGATGAGGACTATGTGACACAGCACACGATCGGGTTCGATGAGTTGGCGACGAGGGTCGCCGATTGGAAGCCTGAGCGGGCTGCACGAGTGTGTGGCATCGATGCCGGTGATATCGAACGTCTCGCGACGATGTACGGGTCGACGAGCCCTGCGATGATCAGGACCCTCATCGGTGCCGAGCACCACGAGAACGGAGCGATGTTCTTCCGCACGCTTGCCTGTCTCCCGACGCTCACGGGATCGTGGAAGCACCTTGGCGGAGGGCTTGCTCGCTCCACCGGCGTCTACGCAGATGACAGCGTGAACGCATCCGTCTTCAGGCCTCAGCACGCCCCGAGCCGCCGGAAGATCAACATGAACCATCTCGGGCGGGCACTCACCGACCGTTCGCTCGATCCACCGATCTCCTCCCTCGTCGTGTGGAACGGCAACCCCGTCGTGACGGTCCCGAATGCGGAACTGATCCGCAAAGGCCTCGAGCGGGAGGATCTCTTCACGGTCGTCAGTGAACAGTTCATGACCGACACGGCCAGATATGCGGACATCGTGTTCCCGGCAACGACGCAGCTCGAACACCTCGATGCAGTCGCTGCGTGGGGACACATGTACCTCGGCTGGAACGAACCGGCGATCGACCCTGTGGGGGAGAGCGTTCCCAACACCGAACTGTGGCGAAGGCTTGCCAGGGCAATGGGCTTCAGCGATCCCGAACTCTTCGTGGATGACGAATCCCTGTTGCGGTCTGCCCTTTCTGGCGTCGATATCGATGCGATGCGCTCCGAGGGATTCGTCAGGCTGGACATACCTGACGAAACCCTTCCCTATGCGAACGGCGGGTTCGCAACCACGACAGGCAAGGCGGAACTGTTCAGCAGGTCGCTCCAAGACGAGGGCCACGACCCGCTTCCAGATTTCATCCCTCCCAGGGAGAGCCTCGGCGGGGCCGCGGAGGTCACCGAGCGTTATCCGCTGGCGTTGCTCACGCCGAAGCACCACGTACGGTTTCTCAACACCAGTTACACACATCTCCCGAAGCATGGGCCTCGTGAAGGAGCACCCTTTGTGGAGATGAGCAGCGCTGACGCTCAGGCACGCGGCATCTCTTCTGGTGAGCGCGTCCGGGTCTGGAACGACCGGTCCTCGCTCGACCTCGACGCCCGGATCACTGACCGACTCCGTCCCGGAGTTGTCGCCGTTCCCTTCGGCTGGTGGGGGTCTGATCACGACGGTGGGGCCACTGCGAACTCGTTGACGAGCGACTCATTGACCGACTGGGGAGGCGGGGTCGCGTACTCTGACACCCTCGTCCAAGTCGCCCGCCATTAGGAGTCTGGCGTTCAGACGAACGATATATCGGTTCTCTCGACGCCAGACTCCTAATGGCGGTCAGCGGTCTCGGGTCTGCCGACGGTGACGGTCACGGTGTCAGGGATGATCGGTGTGTGCGAGATCGCTATGACAGAGCGATGGGTGAAAGCACCGAGCAGTTCTGCTACCACCGCTTTGGCCGTCTCGGTGTCGAGGTGAGCTGTCGGTTCGTCGAGCACGACCACTCCGTGGCCGGACAGCAACGCTCGGGCCAGGCCGATTCGTTGCGCCTCTCCTCCGCTGATCTTTGCACCTCCGGAACCGACCATCGTATCGAGTCCGTTCCCTGAAGCTTCGATCCACCTACGCATACGAACTGCGCCGAGTACCTCCAGGAGCAGGTTGTCGCTGGCATCAGGGTCTGCGATGCGCAGGTTCTCCCTGATCGTGGAATCCGCCAACCACGGTATCTGTTCGATCCACGTGACTTTCGTGCGGATGTCGTCGCCTGCAACACGGGTGCTCTCCAGATCGTCGATCCAGAACGTGCCGCCGGTGAGCGGGAGGAACGAGACCAATGTGGCGGCGACGGTCGACTTCCCGGCGCCGCTGTCGCCGACGAGGGAGAGTTGCCCACCAGGCTCGAGGCTGAACGAGAGATCCTCGTAGGCGTTCGAAGCCTGGCCGGGCCACCGGGAGGCGCCTTGGACCATCACGGTTCGTGCGACGTCAGCGTCGATGGGTAATGGCTCATCGGGTTCAGCCGGGATGGGGCGTTCGAGGATCTCCGCTGTCCGCACGGCCGCCTCTGCCACGTGCGGGCTCTCGGCGGCCACTTCGACGAGTTGGCCTGCGAGTTCGACCACCGTCAACGGCCAGATGATGAGGAGCCCGAGGACCGGACCAATCGGCTGGTCACCCTGTGCATACACGGCAAGGGCTGCGAGCGCGGCGACAGCAGCAGGAGATGCCGCCGTTATGGCGGCCCTGGCCGCCCTGAGCCTTCCACGGCGAAGTTCGAGTCTGTCGATACTGTGAGCTTCCCGCGTGATCCGTTCGGCTTCGCGCTTGTCGACGCGGTATCCGATTAGGGCATCGATGCGAGTGCAATACTCGAGGACGTCCGAAGCCAGAACGCCCCGAGCACGCAGCAGCGGACGTGCTGCGGCTATCTCCGATCGGACCGCAACCATGGGAAGCACGATCGCCACGCCGACAACGCCGACGGCCATGGTCATCCCCACGATGGGATCGATAGCGACGGCGATAAAGGCAGAACCGGCCGTCGTGATGAGGATCGCGGCGCCTGGCACAAGGATCCTGGCGAACAGGTCGACGAGCTTGTCTGTGTCCTCGACGACACGCCTGGCGACCTCGCCGCGCGACCAGTGTGCGATACCTCCGGGTGCGATACGGCCCAGGTGCGAGACGATTGTTGCTCTGAGCTTGGTCACGGTACGGAGGGCGACATCGTGTGTCATGACTCGCTCGGCATATCGGAACACGCCTTTTCCTATCCCGAAACCTCTCACGGCGGTGACCGCGAGAGCCAGGGAGGCGAGAGCTGGCTGTTCGCTCGCCCTGAGCACGAGCCATGCAGCCACGCCGGCAAGCCCCACCGCGCTGATCTCGGCGAGAGTGCCCAGGCCGATGGCCCCCCAAACCCTCTTCCACAATCCGGCAGCTTCACGAAGCACGCGAAGAACGGCTGTCCTGGTGCTGATGGCTCCCTCGCCGGCGTCGCTGACCGACATCGATGGGCTGCCGACCGGGGCGATCTCTGTCGGAGACGAGCTGCCTGCTTCACCGTCCGTGCGTCCTTGTGCGTTCGGTGTCAGGTCGATGGTCTTGGTGGAAAGCGATGCGAGTTCGAGATCGTGCGTTGCCACGACGACCGTTGCGCCGTCGACCGATGCCAGTCCGACGAGCATCCGATTCACAACGGTCGCCCCATCGCGATCGAGGTGTGCCGTCGGTTCGTCTGCGATAACGACAGATGCTCTGCCGCTTCTCACAGCGGCGACGGCGCGAGCGACTTCGACCCGCCGCCGCTGGCCACCGGACAGCTGGGTCGACGGCGTGTCCGCATAGGCAAGCAATCCCAGTTCCCGAAGAGTCTCGTCGACCAGAGCTTGGTCGTCACAGACCATCTCTGCCCGCACGGTCGCCGCGATCCCGACCGGTTTCTGGTTGATCAGGGCAATTCGATCTGACCAGGCGTCATGGTCGCATCGATCGAGGGTCAACGTCCCGATCCGCACGCTCCCGCTCGTCGGTGCGGTCCTCCCGCGGATCACATCGAGGACGGTCGTCTTGCCTGATCCTGAAGCTCCGACGATGGCGACGATGTCACCGGGTCCCGCCTTAAGAGAAACCGGGACCCGGAGACCGCCTCGCTCCTCCCGCTCGACTACCACACGATCGAGGACGATCGGCCCCTCGCCAGGAGCGTCCGATCCGGTCGTGATCATCGGCCTGCCCACGAGTTCGGAGACCTCAGCCGACGCATCGACACCGACCTGGGATGCGTGGAAGGCCGATCCCACCTTCCGCAACGGGAGATAACACTCCGGTACGAGGAGGAGAACGATCAGCGCTGTCTCAAGATCGAGACTCCCGCTCGCAAGTCTGAGACCGATGGATACGGCGACGACTGCGACAGACAGAGTTGCGATCAACTCGAGCGCGAATGCCGAGAGGAACGCGACCCGCAACGTTGCGACGGTCACGGCACGGTATCGGTCGGAGACGTCGCGCACCGCCTCGGTCGATGTCTCTACCCGTCCGAACAACCGGAGGGTCGGGATACCGACGAGTACATCGAGGAAGTGTCCTGACAAACGTTGGACCGTCGCCCATCTGCGGTCGACGCGCTGTTGAGTAGCGACCCCGATGAGGACCATGAATATCGGGATGAGCGGGACCGTCAGCGCAACGATGATCGCCGACGTGAGGTCGGAGCCGAGGATCCAGAGCCCTGCAGCGAGCGGGACGACCGCCGCCGACGTCAATGCAGGGAGGTAGGCACGGATATACGGTTCGAGTTCGTCCACGCCTGTTGTTGCGGCCTTCGCCCTCCGAGCAGCGATCCCCGGATCTGAAGGAGCAGCGTCGACCTTTGCATGTGTCAGCAGGTCGCCACGCAGCACCTCGCGTGTTCGTCGCAGGGCTCGCGTCCCAGACAATTCGACCAGCCCTGCCGCACCGGCTCGCAGCGCAACGACGACCCCGAGTGCGATGACGAGAGCAGTGAGTTGCCCGCGTGTGAACACGGCCGTACCCATCATGGCTGAGATGCCTGTGGCGAGCGCAGATGCCTGAACGATGATCGCCACCGCCACCATGACGGAGCCGACAGATGAGAACCCGAGATGGACGCGCAGACCCCGAGATCGTTTCAGGAGTTCTCGGTCGACCGGTGGCGGTCGACCCGATTCCGTCATGGGACGTGGACTGGTGGCAGGTTGCTCCGTCGGATCCGCTTGCGGAATACCCAGTACGTCCATGCCTGATACCCGATCACGACGGGCGTCATCGCCAGTGCCACGACCGACATGACCCGCAAGGTATAGGGCGTGGAGGAAGCGTTATCGACGGTCAGGCTGAACGCCGGATCGGTCGACGAGACCATCACGTCTGGGTACAGAGACCCGAACAGAGCTATCACAGCGGTCGCGATCGCCAGACCTGAGGCAGCGAATGCCCAGCCCTCGAGTCCGAGCCGGTTTGCGATCACGGCACCGATCAAGGCGCCCGCAGCCACCACGACGGCGATCCACGTCCAACCGTTCCCACGTGCGAGCTGGTTCCACAGGAGGAATGTCCCTCCGGCGACGATGGCGACGATCCCGAGAGGGCCGGCGTACTTGTTCGCCCGTGTCCTGATGTCCCCGTCCGTCTTCAGGGCGAGGAACTGGGCGCCGTGCATAGCGAAGAGTGACGCAACGGCGACCCCGCCGAGCAGGCCGAACGGATTGAGCAGCGTGAACAGGTTGCCCGTGTAGTTTCCCTCAGCGTTGATGGGGACGCCCGCGATGATGTTTGCGAAGGCAACGCCCCACAGGACCGCTGGCACCCACGACCCGAAAGCGATCGCGAGATCCCACCCCATGCGCCATCGTTCGGTGTCGACCTTCCCACGGAACTCGAACGCAACGGCCCTGAAGATGAGGGCTACGAGGATCAGGAAGAGGGGGAGGTAGAAGCCAGAGAACAATGTGGCGTACCAGAACGGGAACGCTGCGAACATCGCACCCCCTGCAGTGAGGAGCCACACCTCGTTGGCGTCCCAGACAGGGCCGATCGTGTTGATCATGACGCGCCGATCGTCGTTCGAGCGTCCGATCGGGTGGAGCAGCATGCCAACCCCGAAGTCGAAGCCCTCGAGGAAGAAGTACCCGATCCACAGGACTGCTACGAGAATGAACCAGAAGTCGTTGAGTTCCATACAGCCCTCCTAGTACGCAAACGTGAGTCGGTCGGCGTCATCGTCGCCATCGGCCGGCGGTGGTGGCATCACAGCGTCGGGTCCAGCAGAGGCATACCGGCGCAGGAGCATGAGTTCGACAACGGCCAAACCCGCGTAGATCAGTGTGAACCCGACGAGCGAGATGACCACCCACCCCGCCGGAATAGTCGAGACGGCGTTCTCGGTCAGGAGCCGCAGTTCGAAAACGCCATCGGGGCTTGGAGCAACCACCCAGGGTTGTCGCCCCATCTCGGTGAAGATCCAGCCGGCTGTGTTGGCAAGAAACGGTGTCACGATCACCGCGAGAGCGAACTTCGACGCAAACGGGAAACGCGGGATCCTCCCCTTGCGCATCAGGACAAGCCCGAGGAGTGCCGCACCCATGGCAACGAAGCCGAAGCCCATCATCCCCCGGAAGCTCCAATAGGTGACGATGAGGTTCGGCCGGTAGTCGCCGGGCCCGTACGTGTCCTGGTACTGGTCGTTGAGGTCGAGAACTCCCTGAACCTCCCCGTTCCAGTCCCCGGTTGCCAGATATGACGTAAGGCCGGGAACCGTGAACGATCGAACGTTGCACTCCTCGCTCACATCTCCAACGGCGAACAGCGAGAACCCGGCGCCGGTTTCGGTGTCGCACAGGGCCTCCGCAGAGGCCATCTTCATGGGTTGCTGCTCGAACATGATCTTGGCCTGAAAGTCTCCGCTCGCCACAACGATGACCGATGCAGCCAACGTCACCCACAACGCCGATTTCATTGCCCAGCGAAATCCGCGATAGTCGGTTTCACTCGGGTTGCGGGTGAGGAGGTACCACAGAGAGATGCCTGCTACGAATATCGCAGCCGTGATGAGGGAACCGGAGATCACGTGCGGGTAGGCGGCAAGTGTCGTGTTGTTCGTGAGAACCGCCCAGATATCGACCATCTCAGCGCGACCGGTCTGTGCGTTGTAGATCGCACCGACCGGGTGCTGCATCCAACTGTTCGCAGCGATGATGAAATACCCGGAGAGCCAGGTGCCGGCTGCAACCGCCCAGATCGTCGCGAGGTGAAGCTTCTCGGGAAGTCGGCCCCAACCGAAGATCCAGAGACCGAGAAAGGTGGATTCGAGGAAGAACGCGACAAGTGCCTCCATGGCCAACGGAGCACCGAACACGTCACCGACGAATCTCGAGTAGTCGCTCCAGGCCATGCCGAACTGGAACTCCTGAACGATGCCGGTTGCGACGCCCACAGCGAAGTTGATGAGGAACATCTTGCCGAAGAACTTGGTCAGACGCAGGTATGCCTCGTCCCTGGTGCGGTACCACTTGGTGTGGTACCAGGCAACCAGGACAGAGAGGCCGATTGTGAGCGGCACCATGAGGAAGTGATAGACGGTCGTGATTCCGAATTGCCACCGAGCGATATCGAGGACTTCCATATGCACGAATCTAGTCTCAGAACGGGCCTGTCAGTAATCGAGTCAATGTGAACCGGTCGCCCTATCGTTGCGGTCAAGAGGCAGCCCTCGGCTCTCCGTGTCCAGCGTTGCTGGGTGCGCTCTCGACCGTTCACGGCAGGTATCACCATGACATCCAGACCGACCACGACAGCGGCCCTTCGCCTGTGTATCGTCAACGGCTATCCGCAGGCGAGTCGTGAGAACTTCGACCGGTCCAACGTCGGGCACCCACACGACCTGTTCAAGGCCTTTCTGGCTCGAGAGGCGCCAAACGCGACGAGCGAGATCGTCTACGTAGCCGACCCTGACTTCTCCCTGCCGCCGGGTACATGCATCGACGACTTCGACGGCTTCATCTGGACGGGGTCAGACCTCACCGTGTACCACACCGACGACCCCCGAGTTGCAGGCCAACTCTCGTTCGCGGTCGAACTGATGGACGCAGGCGCTGCGAGTTGGGGCAGTTGCTGGGGGCTTCAGATGGCAGCCCAGATCGAGGGCGGCGAGGTCGAAGCGAACCCGAGAGGTCGTGAATGGGGCATCGCTCGCACCATCGAACTCACCGACGCGGGTAGGGAATCGCCGATGCTCGCAGGGAAACCGCATGTCTTCGACGGGTTCATCATGCACCTCGACGAGGTCGTCCACTTGCCCGAGGGCACGGAATCGCTCGGAGGCAACACACATACACCGATCCAGGCGGCGATCTTCAACCGGGGCGACGCCTCGTACTGGGCCACGCAATACCACCCCGAGTACAACCTGTACGAGATGGGCCGACTGATCGCTGCACGGGCCGGGGCCCTCGTGAGCGAGGGGCATTTCCCTAGCGAGGAAGCGGTCGCCGCGTATGCCCGGGACATGATCGCTCTGCACCGTGACCCGTCCGACGAAGCGCTTCGGGTTGCATTGGATATCGGCGACGACATCATCGATCCGCAGATCCGGGAACTCGAACTGCGCAACTGGCTCCGCTACATCGAGTCCCGATCCTCCTGACCCGGCACTCAGGACTCTGGCGTTGACACGAACGATATATCAGCCGTATCAGCGCCAAAGCCCTGAGAACTAGTTGACGAGCCACTCGATCGCTCTGGTGAGTGGTCCAGGGCGCTCCAGAGTGGGCGTGTGAACAAGGAGTGCGGGACAATCGACTGCCTCTGCGATCCTGTCTGCAAGGTCTGCAACGAGATGTAACCGGTGCGATGGTGCCCCGAGTACGACCAGGTTCGAGCCCCTCGCGAACTTTGTGAGTGTCTCGACGAGGTCCTCGGCGGGTCGGACCCTGTCATCCCAACCGACGGTCAGCAGGTTCCCGAGTTGCTCGTGATAGGAGTGGATCACCTCCGCCTGTCCCGGAGGTGCATCTGTCGGCGTGAGGTTCACGAAGCGGATGCTTGCGTTCTCGTATCGCGCGATGTGATCTGCGATCTCGATCTTCACAGGGTCGTACGGACCTCCGGTCCCGAGCACGGCGATCGTATCGATGTTCGTGACCTCGCGGTTGCGCAGGAAGACGGTGTCACAGGGGAGATGCTCCTGTAGCCAGTGGAGGTCGCGAATGATGTGACGCGTGGCTTTGAGATCCTGAGGGAGGTCGGCGATGAACAGGTCAACGCCTTCGTGCTCGACGTAGGAGTGCACCATGCCGCGTCGATCCTCATCGGTGTACTGCTCGGAGGTGACGGTGATGCCCAGGGATTGGGCCCACACGAGATCCTGGTCGGTCGGGATCATGCGGGCCGTGTCTGCATCGAAGTTGATCACGTGGATCCGGCCGCCAGGGGCTGCTGCCAACCGTACCGCGAGCCTGAAGAGAGTTTGTTGCCTGTTGAGCCTTGTCGGCCTTCGGATCAAGACTGTGACGCTCTTGCGTCCACCGGTCCGGACTGCCATCTCGCTGTCATGGACCAGACGAGTGTTCTCCCGGAGGCGCAGTGCGTCGCGCGCTGCTGACTCCTTGACCGCTCTCGATCTGCCGAAAGCGCGATACCAGCCAACCCCCGCAATGACGAAGATGGTCGCTCCGACGATCGGGATGATGCCCATCTGCGTCAGGAGGACCAGTGAGGCAACGATCCCGAAGATCTGTGGGATCGGATACCACGGCGACTTGAACTCCGGTTTGTACCAGTCGAGGTGCCCTTCCCTGAACGCGATCAAGGCCAGGTTCACGAGGGCGAACACGAGCAACTGGAATGCCGATGCGAGCTTGGCCAGTTCGATCAGGGGTACGAAGAGAACGAGGACGATGAGGGCAACGCCGGTGACCACGATCCCCGCCACCGGTGCTCCAGACATCCTGCCGATACGGGCGAGAGAGGCCGGAGCGAGGGAGTTGCGAGCCATCGCGAACGGGTATCGAGCAGACGAGATCACCCCGGCGTTCGCCATTGACAGCAACGCCAACACGGCCGTGCCGGCAACCAGGTACGTGCCACCGGTCCCGAGGAACTGTTGTGCGGCCGTGAGTATCGGGGTCTCGGTGTGAGCGAGTTCGGTTGCGGGCGTAACACCGACCATGATGGCGACGACGGCCGGGTACAGGACCATCGCTATCCCAACGGACGTGAGGATACTCACCGGGATGTTGCGGCCGGGATGCTTCACTTCTTCAGCGACGCTGACGACCTTCGTTACACCGATGTACGAGACGAATACGACGGCGGTCGCCGAGAACAATCCCTGGAACCCTTCGGAGACGAATGGTTGGAATCGGTCAGGTTGTGTATCGGGTAGACCGAGGACGATGAAACCGACGAGCAGTGTCAGCACGATCGTCACGAGAGCGGTTTGCACGATCGCTGTCTGACGGATGCCCATCAGATTGATGACGATCAGAACGAGTGCAAGACCGGCTGCGAGTAGCCGCTCAGGATGTGGCACGAAGAACTCGAAGTACGCCGAGAGGCCAACGAGAGCGAACGCTGCCTTGAACACCAGGGAGAACCACACCCCGAACCCGGCGATCGTTCCCATGAGGGGACCCATGGCGCGGTCTATGTAAAGATACGTTCCG
>JBDLIR010000004.1:0-21872 GCA_039714815.1 Actinomycetota bacterium
ATCCCGCTTGGCTCATGCACGATGAAACTGAACGCGGCAGCCGAGATGATTCCGATCACCTGGCCGGAGTTCACAGACATCCATCCGTTCGTTCCCATCGAGCAGGCAGCGGGGTTCCTCGAGATCATCGGGGACCTCGAGAGGTGGCTTGCAGCGATCACGGGGTACGACGCGGTGTCCGTACAGCCGAACTCCGGTGCTCAGGGTGAGTTCACCGGTCTTCTGGCCATTCGGGGATACCACGAGGCCAATGGAGAGGCGCATCGCGACATCTGTTTGATCCCGTCATCTGCCCACGGGACGAACCCGGCATCGGCCGTCATGGCTGGTATGAAGGTCGTGGTCGTCAACAGCGATGAGGACGGCAGCATCGATGTCGCTGATCTCGAGGCGAAGGCCGCGGAACACGCAGAGAGCCTCGCTGCGATCATGGTCACGTATCCGTCGACACATGGCGTCTTCGAGGAGGCGATCTCCGACATCTGTGACATCGTGCATCGCCACGGTGGCCAGGTGTACCTCGATGGAGCCAACTTGAACGCCATGGTCGGCATCGCAGAACCAGGACTGTTCGGCTCCGACGTATCTCACCTCAACTTGCACAAGACGTTTGCGATCCCACACGGTGGCGGCGGGCCTGGAGTCGGCCCCATCGGTGTCAAGGCGCATCTCGCCCCGTTCATGCCTGGACACGGTCTCGTGCATGGACTCCCCGAAGGTGGTGCCGTGTCATCGGCCCCCTGGGGGTCGGCCGGTGTGTTGGCGATCTCATGGATGTACATCGCGATGCTCGGGCCGCTCGGACTGCGTCGCTCGACCGAGGTTGCCATCTTGAGCGCGAACTACATCGCAAAGCGCCTCGCTCCCCACTACCCGGTGCTCTACACGGGCCCAGGCGGGTTGGTCGCGCACGAATGCATCATCGACATCCGCGACATCGACCACGAAGTCGGGATCAACAATGAGGACGTCGCAAAGCGTCTCATCGACTTCGGGTTCCATGCGCCGACGATGTCGTTCCCTGTTGCAGGGACGCTGATGATCGAGCCGACCGAGTCGGAGTCACTTTTCGAACTCGACCGCTTCATCGATGCGATGATCGCCATCAAGGGCGAGATCGACCAGGTCGCCGCCGGTGAGGTGTCTGCTGCAGACTCTGTCCTGCGTAACTCGCCTCACACAGCCGAGGATCTCATGGTCACTGAGTGGCCTCACCCGTACACGCGGGAGGACGCCGCATATCCGGTCGCCAGCCTCAGAGATTGGAAGTACTGGGTTCCTGTGGGCCGTGTGGACAACGCGTTCGGTGACCGAAACATCATGTGCGCCTGCCCTCCTGTAGAGGATTACGCGTAAGACAGCTGTCAGCTATCAGCCGTCAGCCGTCAGCCCAGAATGGACTGCTTGAAGACTCGCTTTCGAAGCACTGGACGAGTCGGGTGCTCTTGATGATCGACCTGGCCAGATCGCGCAGGTCGGGTCGGTGCTCGATGGCTTCAACTGCGGTGTAGAACCGGTCCCAGCCGAGGCGCTCCTGCTCGATTCGTCTGTCGAGGTCGTTGCCGGGGGCGAGCGCGAGGCCGTACGCTCTGGCGATCCGCGCCACGCCACGGACCAGAAGTTCTGAAGCGGCAGCCTCATCTCCGTGTTGTGATCGGTCGATCACGTCGATCATGAGCCGGATGAGAGTCACAGCGACGGGTGCCCTGCTGATGTACGAACCGGTGAACGGGCTGAGCCAGGACGTGTCAACGGGCTCCAGTGCCCGAGCGTACCCGGTGAAGAGGATCGTGCGCTCGTAGTCACCGATGGCAGTGTCGATGGCTGCGCCGGAAGCAGCGCCGGCAGCGACCGATGCCTTATCGTGCCGCATGAACAGGCACGGGATGTGGACAGTGCGCAACCACGGCTCGGGTCCGCCGAGAACCGACAGGATGTATGCCTGGTCCTCTGCCCGGGAGATGAACGACGGTGTGAACGGCCGGTAGATCCTCAGGGCATCGACCGTGATGCCCGTCGTCCCACCCGTGACATGCACACGCTGGCGAACGGCGCCCTGGGGGGTGTCTCCGTCGTCGAGCATCTCGGCTTCGGTTGAGAGCGCCTGTGTGACGGACTTTCGGAAGAGGAGGTCAGGGAGCGTTGGCTGTGATGTTGGCCGGTCGATGTCAGCAGTGAGGAGCCCACGGTCCAGATCGGCCTCGTTGACGAGTGCGCCAGCGCACATGCCGAGTGCCAACCGTCTCCCTGATGTATCCGTTGCCTTCGCACCCCAGCGGGGCGACGAGAGGAGTTCGAAGGCTGACAGGCCCGTCTCGTCGACCAGTTCTTGCTCGGGGAATACCTGGTCGAGGTCGATCTTGAAGGTTCTGTTGATGCGCGGGTCGATGGCGACATTCCACAGCGCAGCGATCGCCTTGAGGAACGAGTAGTGCCGACCGTAGGCCCCGCTCACCCCGAACACGTCGAGGTCTCCAGGGTCTGCATCGATTGCCGGGGAGAGCGATTCGTTGACCAGGAGGCGTGCGTCGGCCTCTGTGAACAGGTAGACGGCGAGGTTGTCGAGCGGCCCGGCCATCTCGACACACCGATCGACCTCGTCGCGAGCATCCTGTTCGAGGCTGTCGTGGGTCACCGAAACGGACAGCACGATCGGGATGCGTTCGTCGCCGGCGATCGTGCCTCGCTCCTTCTCGAAGGCAACCGCTTCGTCAAGGCCCACGAGACCGTGCACGATCTCGTTTGCTTCCCGGCCGCTGCCCCAGATCTGGGGATGGTCGTAGAACCAGCGCTGTTGCTCGACAGTGGCGCCGTGAGGGGCTGTGAGCAGTACGTTCGCCGTGAACAAGATGGAGTTCGATCCGGTATCAGTCACATCGATCGGCTCATCCTCGACGATCACGAGGCGCCTTGAGCGGAGCGCATCGACTGCTTGCTCCCAGCGATCGAGGACCCCTGCTGAGTCTGGTGCAAACACCTCCCAGAACCGCTCCGCTGCTTCATCTGGCGCGGGTGGGGTGTCCAGGCTGGTGATCCAACTCGCCAGTGCGGACAGGTCGAGATTGTCGAGTTCACCGAGCGCCGGTTCGACCAGTTCCAGGACGCTGTCGCGGGTTTCGGCGAAGCTGCCACTCGATGTCGCAACGGTGTCACCGGCCAGCAAGCGCAGGAACGCGATGGCGACGGAGGAGGCAGATCCGTCCTGGATTCCGTCGGTGTTGACTCCGAACGCCTTCAGAACCGGCCCATCACGACACAACGCACCGAGCACGACCCCCCGGTCATCGGTTGCCGCTTGCCATCCCACACCCCCGATGATGGCACACGCGATCAGGGCTTTGGCGTCGACAGGACCGAAATATCGTTCATATCGACGCCAAAGCCCTAAGGACGAGGCGATTCGAGGGTTTGGACGAGGTCGGAGAGGAACCGTTGGCCGAGGCTGCCGTCAATCAGTCTGTGGTCATATGACAGATCGATGGGCGCAACCAGTCCCACGGCGATCTCACCGTTGTCTACCACGGGTACCTGGCGGGCGCGTCCGACCGACAGGATGGCAGACGTACCCATCGGGATGATCGGTGTGCCGTGTCCACCGCCGAGAGCCCCGATGTTCGAGATCGTGAACGTCTGGCCAATGGCCTCGTCAGGGCTCAGCGTCCCCGCCTTCGCAGCCTCAGCAAGACGAGCGATCTCGGCATCGAGTTCCGGGGGAGACAGGGCATCGGAGTCTCGCACGACCACGACCATGAGACCGCCGTCGGTATCGACAGCGATCCCGAGATTGCAGTGCTCCCTGTACTCGACGGCATCGCCACGCACAACGGCATTGAACTCGCGATAGCGCTTCAGTAGCGGCATCACGGCCAGCCCGACGATCGATTCAAGTGACGCGGTTCGACCGTCGGGGAGGTCTCTGGCATCCAGCATGCTCTCTGCCCTGACATCGGCCTGAACGCTGACGTGGGGAATCGTTGCCCACGATTCAGACATGTGACGTGCGATCGCCCTTCGTTTGGAGGTCATCGGTTCGAGATCTGCATCGGTCGTGTCGTCGACGGCTCCGTCGATGTCTTCCCTGGTAACGGCCCCACCTGGCCCGGTTCCTGTGATCGATGCGAGGTCTATCCCACGCTCTTTCGCCAGCTTTCGGATGATCGGCATCGCCCGCACTCGAACAGTCCGAGTCGGTGCGTGTCCTGCGACGGCTACTGGTTCCTGCTGACGGCTGATGGTTGATGGCTGTGAGCTGTCGGCTGTTGGCTGTGAGCTGTCCGCTGTTGGCTGTGAGCTGTCGTCCCCTATCACGAACAGCACATCTCCAACGGTCACCGTGTCTCCAGCGGAACCAGCGAGGCGAACGATCGTGCCGGAAACTGTTGCAGTGATCTCGACGGTCGTCTTAGCTGTCTCTATCTCGACGATGGCCTGGTCAACCGCAACATCGTCGCCGACGTCGACGAACCATTCGATGATGTCAGCCTCGGTGAGACCCTCACCGATGTCGGGCAAACGGAACTCGTGTGTCATGGTGAAGAGAGTACTTGGAACTCGGTACTCGGTATTTCGTCTCTCCTCCAAGCACCAAATACCAAGTACCCCATCGCGCTGGCGATTCCCTACCTGAACTTCTTGCCTTCGGCCGCGTAGTCACGCAGGATCTGAGCGGGTTCGAAGCGATCACCGTGCTTGGCCGCAAGAACGATCAGCTTCTCGACCACCTTGTCTGCACCCATCTGGTCGATGGTCCAGAACGGGCCACCGCGGAACGGGGGATATCCGAGACCGAAGAACGCCCCGATATCGCCGTCTCTCGCCGATCGTAAGATCCCGTCGCCGAGGCAGTGGGCTGCCTCATTGATGAACGCGAGCGAAAGGCGTTCCTGGATGTCTGAGCGATCCATCGGCTTTCGCGGCCCGAGGTTGAGCGCGTCGTATACGGTCTTGTCGACTCCGTGCCGTTCACCCTTCTCGTAGCGGTAGAACCCTCGTCCGTTCTTGCGTCCCTTGCGGTCGTCGGCGACCAACCCTTCCATGATCGATGGACCTGCCATCCGGTCACCGAATGCCTCATGAAGGATCACGGCGATGTGTGCTCCGACATCGATCCCTACCTCGTCGGCGAGGAGCAGCGGCCCCACAGGGAAGCCCCATGCTGTCATAGCGCTGTCGATGTCCTCAACGGACGCCCCCTCACTGAGCAGGAACGCCGCCTCGTTCGAGTATGGGCCGAGCACCCTCGTCGTGTAGAAGCCCGTACCGTCGTTGACCACGATCACGGTCTTCCCCTGCGCCTTGCCAAATGCGACAGCCGTGGCAGTCGTCTCGTCGCTGGTCGCGTCGGTCGTGACGACCTCGAGCAGCGGCATCTTGTCGACGGGAGAGAAATAGTGCATCCCGACGACGTTCTCCGGTCTCTTGGCGCCCTCTGCTATCTGTGAGATCGGGAGCGATGACGTGTTCGATGCGAAGATCGTGTCGGGTCCTGTGGCTTCCTCGCTCTGGGCGAGGATCGATCGCTTCAGGTCGAGATCCTCGAATACGGCTTCGATCACGATGTCCTTGTTCGAGAACCCTGCCCATGTCGTTGTCCCTGTGACACGGTTCATGATCTGATCGACCTCGAACGGTGACCAGCGGCGCTTCCTGGCATCCTTGGCCACGACCTTGGAGACATATCCGAGACCGCGCCCGACTCCCGCAGCATCGACCTCCTTGATCCGGACCGTTGCGCCTGCCTTGATTGCAGAAACGGTTGCGATGCCTCCGCCCATCAAGCCACCGCCGAGTACGGCGATCTGATCTGCGGCGCGTGGCGGTGCGTCGCTGTCGATACCGCTATCAGCCTTCAGTTGCGTTGTGGCGAAGAAGATCGACCGGAGTGCCGCGGACTCCGGTGTGAGGACGAGTTCGGCGAAGAACCTCATCTCGGCGGCGACTCCGGCCGCTCTGCCGTGTTCCGCCCCGATCTGGATCGCTTCGATCGCGCGGTGAGGCGCCGGATAGTGTCCGCCCGTCTCTTTCAGCATCACTTCGGTCGCCTTCTTGAACAGGACCTTGCGACCGGCGGGGTTCTTCTCGAGTGCGTACTTCATCAGGTTGTCCGTGGACACGTTGAGGGCGATCACGCGCTCAGGCGGCTTCGCTCCGATCGCCTCGGTCGCGCGCTGGCGTGCAATGTCGAGCAGTACCGTGGCTGGAACGATCTCGTTCACGAGCCCGAGCTTGCGAGCCTTGTGTGGACGGACGGGTTTGCCTGCAACGATCATCTGGAGGCCGGCTGCGAGGCCGATGAGTTCTGGCAGCCTCTGCGTTCCCCCCGCACCGGGTATGAGGCCAAGTTGCACTTCGGGTTGACCGAGCTGCGTCTTTGGGCTGTCCGAGCAGATCCGCATCGAGGCGGTGAGCGCCAGTTCGAGTCCGCCGCCCAGGCATGCCCCGTTGATCGCTGCCACTACGGGCTTGGAAGCAACGGTGTGGAGAGCTTCGAGCCGGTCGAACGGTCCGTGGAGGGCCTTGAGCGCTTCGATCGCATCGTCGGCGGTCGAGAGCGAGGCGAACATACGGATGTCTGCACCGGCAAGGAAGTCCCGCTTGGAAGATCCGAGGACGACCGCTTTGACGTCGGGTTCCTCCAGCCTGTCCACGACAGTCGAGAGCTCGAGTACGAGCTCTTCTCCGAGCGTGTTCATCGATTCGTCGTGGCGGTCGATCAGCACGGTTGCGACGCCGTTGTCGTCCAGGTCGAAGTGGAAGTTCTTGAATGTCATGCTCTACCTCTCCAGGATCACAGCGGCACCGAGGCCACCGGCTGCGCATTGGGTGACCAGTGCCGTACCGCCACCTCGTCGTTCGAGTTCGTTTGCCATGGTCATCAGTTGCCTTGCACCGGTTGCCCCGAACGGGTGGCCGAGCGATATCGAGCCTCCATAGATGTTGAACTTTGCATCGTCGATCTCACCGATCGCCTTGTCGCGTCCGAGACGCTTCTGTGCGAACGAATCCGATGCGAATGCCTGGACATTCGACAGCACCTGGGCCGAGAACGCCTCGTGCATGTCGATCAGGTCGAGGTCGGCGAGGGTCATCCCTGCCCGGTCGAGCGCTATCGGCGTGGCCATCGATGGGCCCATCAGAAGCTGCCAGTTCGGGTCGAGTGCAGCGAACGCATACGACTTGAGGTAGGCCTTTGGTGTGTATCCGAGAGCCCTGGCGACTGCCTCGTCCATGAGCAGCAGCGCTGAGGCGCCGTCGGTGAGCGGGGAGGAGTTCGCTGCGGTGACCGAACCGTACTTGCGGTCGAACACCGGCTTGAGGCTCGCCATCTTCTCGAGTGTCGAGTCTGCCCTGGGGATCGTGTCGCGCTCGACCGTGTTCTTGTACTTCGGCGGGATCGGGTAGGGCATCACTTCGTTGTCGAAGATCCCTGCTTCCCACGCTTCGACCGCTTTGGTGTGAGACCGCAGTGCGAACTCATCCTGGGCCTCTCTCGTGATCCCGTTCTCCTTCGCCATCTTCTCAGCTGAGTCGCCCATGGTTTCGCCAGTCGAGCGTTCCGCGATCGCAGGTGCGTGGGGGGCCAGATCCTTGGGTCGCACCTTGGCGAAGGCTCGTGCCTTGCCCTGTACGTCCCTGGCCCCATTTGCCTCCATCAAGATGTCGACGAAGCGGTCCGAGTAGGTGATCGGCGGCTTGGACAGGGACTCTGCTCCGCCAGCGACGACGATGTCAGCGTCTCCGAGCAGGATGGCCTGGGCGGCATCGACGAACGATTGCGTCGATGTGGCGCAAGCCCTGGTGACGGAGTATGCATCGACGGAATCCGGGAACGGGCCGGCGAGGACGATCTCGCGGGCGATGTTCGGTGAGTCGACACTCTGGACGACGGTGCCGAAAACGACCCTATCGACCTCGGCACTGTCGATCCCAGCCCGTGCGATCAGTTCGGAGACGACAGCCGAGCCCATGGAAAGGCTCGATTCGTCTCGCAGCGCCGTTCCTGATTTGGCGAAGGGTGTCCTGACCCCTTCGACGATCGCAACACGCCGTGCCTGCTTCTTCGTGGCCATCATGCATCTCGATTCTTGAGTGAACGCTCAATATTCTAATGGTCTGTTTCGAATCGGAATCCGCCCCACCTGACGCGAATGAGCCGCCCCAAGAAGGAGCGGCTCATTCAGTCTGGTGTCTGGTATCTGGCTTCTGGAATCTGCTTTAGAAGTCGTCTTCCTGACGAAGCCCGAATGCCGGGTGGCGGAGACGGGACAGTGCCTGCTTCTCGAGTGAGCGGACCCGCGTGGGGCCGAGATCGAGGTGCTTGCCGATCTCCTCGTGTGTGCGTGGGAGGCCGTCATCGAAGCCGACACGCTTTGCGAGGATGTATGCCTCACGCTCAGGCAGCCTGTCGATGGCTTCCCTCAGTGCATCGATCGTCGAGATCCTTTCGGACTCCCTCACCGGGTCGTCCTCGTCGTCGTGTGCGACAAAGTCTCCGAGAACTGCACCATCGTCACCGACGGGAGCTTCGAGCGACACGGAGTCTGCAACGAGCTGTGCCTCGAGAACCTGTTCGAGCTTGAGGCCTGACTCTTCTGCAAGTTCCTCAGACGTCGGTTCACGGCCGAGTTCCGACAGGAGTCGGTTACGCGTCCCGTTGAGTGTCAGAAGCGTGTCATGGAGCGAGTTGGGAAGGCGAACCGTTCGGGACTTCTCCGCAACGGCACGCTGCATCGCCTGGCGGATCCACCACGTAGCGTACGTGGAGAACTTGAATCCCTTGCGCCAGTCGAACTTCTCGACCGCACGGATGAGGCCGAGGTTGCCTTCCTGGATGAGGTCGACGAACTCGATGCCGTACTGGCTGCGGTACCGCTTGGCCTGGGAGACGACAAGGCGGAGGTTCGCCTGTGCGAAGCGGTCTTTTGCGTCCTTACCCTGGCGTGCCTGGCGCTGGAGCTTCACCTTTGCGGCGCCGCGGACGCCGCCGGCTTCGAGCTTCTCTTCAGCTTCGCGGCCGAACTCGATGGCCTGGGCGAGGTCCACCTCGTCGTCTGCGGTGAGCAGTTCATGGTTTGCGATGTCTGCCAGGTACGTGGTCAGGCTGTCGCCAACTTCAGTTGGGGTAAGTGATGCGGTTCGTGCTGTCATGTTGTGAATTCCTTCACATAGTCTCTTGTCCTTGTGGCGTCAACGTGGGGCACGGACACCGACAAGGGCGTGGTCCTTCTTGGGTTGGATACGTAGTAGACGCTCAGGACGGCTCTGCGGTTCCCGAGAGTCCGTGGCGTCACGATAGATCATCGGGGATGATCTTCCTGCGAATCCTGAGGCATCGTATACCAAGTTGGGCGTCCTGCCTAGCCCCAATTTCAAGAAACTTCCGCGAGTCCGTATCCTTGCACGCCTCGTGGGCCGGTTCATGGCCTCACTCATCCGATGATCTTGCCCCGGTGGATGATCAATTCTGGCCGCAGAAGCGTTGTCACGTCCTCGAACGGGTCCTGTGCGAAGAACACCACGTCTGCGATTTCTCCTGGTGCGATGCTGTCGGGTCGCCCGATGTATGAGTAGGCACTTGTCGACGTGGCTTGCGTCGCTGCCATGTCCGTCAGCCCGTACTCTTTGAGACGAATCGCTTCCTGAGCGACCTGACCGTGGGGTACGGCCATGTCCGTACCTGCGAGGACCACGACTCCGAGGTCTTGAGCGAGCGGAAGAGTCTCGCGCATCTGCTCCAGGCCGCGGGTGAGGATCTTCCCGCCGGAGGAGTCCTGGCCGAGGAGGTCTATGGAGTACTGCATGTTGAGCAACGTCGGGACCCACGCCCCACCGCGTGCGCCGAGCGACGTGAGGTCGTCCCGTGTGAGGAATGGCCCGTGCTCGATCGAGTCGACACCGGCGGCAACTGCATCGGATGCCGCATACGCCATCGTGTGCACTGCGACCCTTGCCCCTGAGTGGTGGACGACGTCAACAGCCTCTCTCAGCGTCTCGAGCGGGTAGTTGGTTACCGGTCCGACCCCTCTGCGAGGCCAATCGGCGACGATCTTGACCCATCCTCCGCGCATCACGGCCTTTGCCCTGATGAACTCGACGAGGTCTTCGGGCTCAACTTCATCGCCGAATCCCTGCATGTACCCTGCTGCCGGGTGGATGACGCCCGCAGCGATGTACGCATCGGGGCGGATGTCGGCATCATGGTCCAGAGTGACGAGCGTGATGTCAGAGTCTCCGCCCTTGTCGAGGATGAGCAGCACGCCATTGTCGACGTGGGCCCACGCGTTTCGCGAGATGTTTGCGAGCATCGTTTCGGTGTCGATCCCCCTGATGTCGTTCACGGAGGTCATCGTGAGGTGGGCGTGGGCATCGGCGAGTCCAGGGAGCGCCCACAGTGAGGCGGTGTCGATCTCGGTGGTCACGTCGTCGGATGGCTCAACGAACCGATCGCCATCGATCGCGATCGGGTACGTTTCGCCTTCGGGTGTTCTGATCGTGAGGAGTGTCGTCATAGCAGCATCCTACTTCACACCGTTCTGGCGTCTCCTGCGTCCACATATGGACGCAGGAGACGCCAGAACGGGAGGGCGGTGGGATCGGACGGGTAGGGTGGCGGGATGAGGGGAGTGCCGTTTGAGTTGCCGATCGTGCCGATGGAAGCGAAGGTGCGCACGGTGTGGCCAACTGACGGGTGGGCGTTCGAACCGAAGTGGGACGGGTTCCGGGCGATCGCCACAGGGGGTGTCAAGCGGCTCGACTCGCGTAAGCAGAAGCCGCTGCTGAGGTACTTTCCCGAACTGGAGCCGATGGTCGATGCGATCCCCGAGGGGACCGTCGTCGATGGCGAGGTCCTCGTTGTGGAACACGACCGTCTCGCATTCGACATGCTCCAGGCGCGCATCCACCCTGCACAGAGCCGGATCGAGGCGCTCTCCGTCGAGATACCGACAACGTTCGTGGCGTTCGACATCCTTGCACTGGATGGTGAGGATCTGCGAGCAGCACCGTTCTCGCAACGTCGTGAGCGCCTCGAGACCCTCACAGATCGCATGCCGGATGTGTGGCGCATCACCCCGTCAACCACCGACGTTGAGGAAGCCAAACGTTGGTTCGATGAGTTCGAGGCGGCGGGATGTGACGGCGTCGTTGCAAAGGCGCTCGATGGGCCGTACGTCGAGGGCAAACGCGAGATGCTCAAGTTCAAGCACCGGCGGTCTGTCGACTGTGTCGTCGGTGGCTACCGGGTGCACAAGGATGGAGACAAGATCGGCTCCCTGCTCCTCGGCCTGTACACATCTGAAGGTGAGCTTGCGTTCATCGGACACTGTTCAGGGTTCACCAACCACGACCGGGTCGAGCTACTGGACAGGTTCGAGGCGTTACGTGCGAGAGACTCCTTCGGTGATGATGTGCGCAGGCCGGGCGCGGAGAGCCGGTGGTCGGCCGGCAAGGACCTGTCCTGGGTTCCGGTGCAACCGGGAGTCGTCGTCGAGATCTCCTACGACCAGCTCACAGGCAACCGGTTCCGCCACGCGACCCGATTCGAGCGCTGGCGCCCGGACAAGGACCCTCACGACTGTACCTTCGACCAACTCGACCGCCCCACCGGCCCAACCTTCTCAGCCATCTTCGGATTCTGACAGACCGTCAGCTGCCGCAACGCTGTGGCGGCCTGAATCGGGTCAATCCCGGCCCGGCGGAGTGTCGATTGACCGTCTCGACCGCCAGACTTCTCTGGATGCGGCATGGGCAACCCCCATCTCACAGATTCTTGTGAGAACGCGTGCAACGCTGACGGTGCCGGGAGCGTGGATAGGGCGATGAGCGAGTCGGAAATATACGAGTCGATCCGGTGGGATCTCATGCGCTACGCAACCGCCCTCACGGGACCCAACACAGCAGAGGACGTCGTATCGACGGTCGTGACCCGCGTCCTCGGACGAAATGGGGGGCTTAGCGGCCTTCGGGAACCGAAGCAGTACATGATGCGGTCGATCCTCAACGAAGTGCGTTCACGTCACCGCGAACGTGTGCGGAGGCCCGTCGTACATGTCGGGGTGGCAGACAAGGCCGTTCCTCCCACCGACGATCTCGTACTCGACGTCATCGAACAGCTGCCGGCCCAACAGAGAGCAGCAGCGTTCCTTGTCTTCCACGAGGAGTACACACCATCTGAGGCAGCCAAGCTGATGGGCTGCCGTCCTGCGACGGTGCGTCGGTATCTCCATCTCGCTCGAGCGAAGCTTCGGGAGGCACTCGGTGGATAAGCGATTTGACGACCAGTTCAAGGACGGTTTCGAGCGACTGTTGTCGGACATGGACGACGCGCCGACATGGGAGCAAGCTTCCACCCAACGGGTTGTTGACACGCCGGCGCCCTCACGGTGGCGAAGCCCACTCGTAGCGGTGGCCGCGTTCGCGTTCACGCTGATCGCGATCGGTTCAGTCGTGTTCCTGGCGAGTCGCGATGGCGCACCAGTCGCCGCGGAGACGGTCGACTACATGAAGATCGAATGGTCCGAGGAACTCGTGCTCCGGTGTGAGGGGATGAGCATCAAGGACAACGGCGGCTTCGGCAGTGCCACGATCGAGGTGTGGGGGCCGAACGCCGATGGGCTGCTGGTTGTCGATGTTACGGCTCCAGATGGGACGGTCGATCATCGGATCGTCGAGTTCTCTCCGGAGAGCGGGAACACACAGCGAACCTGGTCTTCCCCGGACTCCGACACGTTGCAGGATGGAGACGATGCAACGCCATATCGAGATGCTGAGTGCTTCATCGACGTTGGGACAGGCGGGGAGAGCTACGCCATGTCGAGCCGCCCGATTGCGCCCGTGACGTTCCAGTACGGCGTATTCATCGCATTGCCGACGGAGTTCCCGAACGGCGATCCGCGGGACTTCCCTGCTGAACTGGAAGCCGGCGCCGTTGCCAACGATGATGTGTGGCGCGGCGTCCCTGTTGTCGTGTACACCAGATCGACGACAGCGGAGGAGTCAAATGCCCGCTTTGCAGCAGTACAGACCTCAACCGTCGAGTCCTGGATCGATATGGGAGAGAACCGGTTCGAACGCTCGACCTTCGACAACGGCAACGAGGTCCTCGGTGGGAACACGACCGTAATAGAGGTCGTCGAACGCAGCGTCGTGCCGGCGAGCAGTGTTTCCTTCTCAACCGAGGACCTGACCCTCGCATACGAGGAGTCTTCCATCACGGAGGAAGATGCCGTCGACACCGTCACCACGACGATTGCGTTCGATACAGAAGCTGAGCAGATGGTGTTCTATACGTATGGGAACTGGGTGAACCAGACGGGACTCAATCAGGACGACCTGGATGTCTGGACGATGCGCCTTGAGATGATGTGCGACGTCGGCTACGTCCCCACACCCGGCGGAACGCCGATGACCGACCTCGCAACGGCGTACATCGAAGAAGATGCCGAACGCAGCGTGCGGGACGATGGATCGTTGCCGACTATCGAAGAGGCCGCCGAAGCACTGTGGATATCGGTAGCCGACCCGCGTGCGTGTGGGCGGCGGTGGGACGATCAGGCGTTCTACAGTCCGGTTTTCGAAGCTGAGGCGCTCAATTCGGCCGATGCCGCCCTCACCGCCATCGGTGAGGTTCGCATCTTCCACATGAATGCGACCGACACCGAATACCTCGACGAGGTCATCTCGCGGAACCTCGCTGCCATCGAGTCCGACGGCGTGTCGGCTGCCGAAGCCTCCCGTCGGCAGGCCATCGTGGATGACGCAGAGGAGTTCAGACAAGCCAAGCTGACCCAGGCCACGATTGCTGAGGCACTCCTCACTGAGTTGCAGGCTCGGTATTTGGAACTGCTCGGAGACACCAAGGTTCCTGCTCCGCAGATAACGCTGAAGGGTCCCGAGACGGTCTACTCCCAGGACGGGATCATCACCGTAGAAGGATTCGTTGACCAGTACGCCTACGCCTCTGTCGACGGTGTCGATATCCCGTCTCACGTGGGAGACCAGAGTGATACGTTCTTCACGGGTGAAGTTTCCTATCCACCGGGTGAGCAGACAATCGAGGTCACGGCCACGAATCACGCTGGCGTCTCGTCGATCACATCGTTCACACTCATCGTGGACCCGTCGTTCGAGATCCAGTTTGGATACCTGTCTGACATCGTCCCTACGGGAGGCGACGGGTGGACGTTGATAGTCGACCGTGCGGAGTGGTTCAGCAACGAGGCAGCGGGCCAGGCGGCGTTTGAGGACGGTGTGATCTCAGACCCGAACGACCTTCCCAATCCGTTCTACGTCCGGAATCTCGAGGAGCTCGCAGAAGAGCAACTCACCCGCAGTGATGCGAGCATCACTGTGCAGGCCTGCTGGCTGGATGGCCCGTGCATCGCCGAGGAGTTGGTCGATATGGACACGTTCGCCAAGATGTTCGACGACCCGACGTACTCCGAGCGAGAATTGGGCTGGGCGTGGTTCACGTACCCACCTTCACCTGTCTGGTTGACCATCGACCGAGGCGTTGTCGTCCAGATCCAAGAACAGTATGTGCCGTGAGAACTCGGTTGACCGCGCTCGACTTGTTGAGCCGCCCGAGTAGCACCAATCTGTAACGTGAACTGCCTGTTGTGGTGTATACCGGTGAAGGAGGTGTGGTGAACGACCGTCGGAGTGATGTGGAGTTACTCATAGCCTCTCGAACCGATCCGTCAGCGTTCGGTGTGCTGTACGGCCGATGGTCTGAACCTATCTTGAGCTACTTCTACCGGCGCACATGGGATCCGCAGGCATCGGCCGATCTCGTTGCCGAGACCTTCGCAGCGGCGTGGGTGCGTCGGGAAGATTTCCGTGATCAAGGCAAGCCGGGGAGCGGTTGGCTGTACGGCATCGCGAGACGTGAGCTCGGTCGATATCGCAGGAAGCGCAAGATCGAGTTCAAGGCGGTGAACCGTCTCGGTATCGAGGTGCCTCCCCTGGGGAACGACTCTATCGAGCGAATCGAGGAGATGGTCGACGCCCAGACGTACCGGACAGAACTTGCCGCTGCTCTGTCTGATCTTTCCGAGCGGGACCGGGACGCGATCCGTTTCCGTGTGATCGACGACCGGCCGTTCAGCGAGGTTGGAGAACTGCTTGGTTGCTCTGAGGGAGCAGCACGCGTGCGAGTGCACCGGGCGCTCGAGAAGATGGCTGACTCCATGGACGTGGCCACATGAGCGACATCCGTTACCTCGACGAACTCCAGGCCGAACTCGACAGAGCCACGCGGGCTTCGCTTGTTCCAATCCGGAGACCATGGGCGGGGTGGGCCGCAGCAGCGGCCGCCTTTGCGCTGGTCCTCGTCGCAGGCGCGGTCGTCTGGCTTGTCAGGACTCCCGAGGACATTGCTGCACCAACAACAACCACCACGCAGCCGCCGGTTGCGTCGATGAGTCTGCCGACCGAGTGGGCCCGGGTGCCGCACGAAGAGGTGTTCGCGTCGGACTCCTCGGTTGTACTCAACGGGGTGGTCCACGGATCTCTCGGGTTCCTCGCCATTGGTGACGAGGGGAGCGGATCAGACGTGCGCAACGGCGCGGTCCTTGCATCGAGCGACGGGACCACGTGGACACGGCTCGACGACGGGTCTGACCTTCAAGGGATCAGCCTCCAAGACATCGCACTTGGGAGTGACTCGATCATGGTGGCAGGACTCGACACGACCACTGTGAGTTCGCAGTTCTTCTCGAGCATCGATGGAGCCGAGTGGAGTGCCGAAGCCATGAACGTGTCGGGCGAGTTCTCCGGGGCGACCGTGCACGGCCTCGCCGCGAAGGGCGCGGGGTTCGTCGCTGTAGGGAGTGGATGGATCGGCGAGGACGCCGACGCTGGCGAGACCGGCATCGTCTGGATAACGGACACAGAGGGCATCTGGCAGGAGGTCGTTCTCCCGGAGTTCGCTGCATCCTCGATGAATGACGTCCTGGTCGTCGGCGACGAGATCCTTGTCGTCGGCCTGTCGGAGATCGCTGAGGGTCAAAGCGAGCCGACCATCTGGAGATCGCACGACGATGGGGCGACCTGGTCGTCCACGCTGCTACCACGCATCGAGTCAGAGGGCTTCGCTGGCGCTTCGAGCATCTCCGAACATGACGGTGCGTGGCTGATCGCAGGGTTCGAGGATCATTCGGGGGCGGTGTGGTCGTCTGAAGATGGGACCAACTGGCAGAGGCACGAACCTGACGGGGACATGTTCAGCAGGGAAGAGATCCCGACTCGCGCGTACGACGTGCTGATCACCGATTCCGCCGCTATCGCTGTTGGAGCCGAGTTTCTCGGCCCGGACATCCATCGTGTGACATGGATCTCAGCCGACGGCTCACGGTGGGATCGCCTCGATTTCGACGAGTCGACGCGCATCGAAGGAGCATCGCTGGTCGCATACGCGCTCGCTTCTGACGGTGCAACCGTTCTAGCGGTCGGTGGGGAGATCCTCATAGAAGGGTCCGGTGCCGGGGCGGTGTGGATCTCTCCCCCAGGGTCAGGCATGGAGCCCCTCGAAGCGGTTGCCGTCCCTGAGACGACGGAGCCGGATGAAACAGACACTGAACCGGCCGTCACCACCGAAGCCGGGTGGCTGCGGCTTGGCATCGAGTCGCTGGTCGCTGAGGGGTACGAGACAGTGGATGGAACCTTCGTCGACGCTTCGCTCAACCCGTTCCTCATCGATGACGCCGGTGACATCGCAAGGCTCGTGGTTCCTGGTGCCTTCCGGCTCGACGCAACGACCGGCGATCTGACGCCGTGGCTCGTCGAGCGTATACCTCGACCGGGTGACGGACTCGAGGTCGCAGACGATGGCACGGTCACCGTTACCTACACGGTGCGCGAAGAGGCCGTGTGGGAGGACGGGCAACCCGTCACCGGCGAAGACCTCGCATTCACGCACAACCTGATCACGCGGTATGCCGATCAGTTCCAGGTCGACGTGTCCGTTCACGAACTGATCGACACCGAATCGATGGTCACTGATGGCAAGTCGCTCACCTTCCGCCTGGGGGAGCCCGACGCGACCTATGAACGGCTCTTCGAGTGGGTGCTCCCCGCCCACATCATCGACCCCGATACGTTCATGGAAGACTGGAACGATCGACTCTGGCCGTCTGCGGGGCCGTTCAGCTTCGTCTCCTTCGAGCGTCCGACGGCGTATCTCACTGAGCCGAGCATCGTCATCGTCGAAAGGAATCCTCTGTACTGGGAGACCGATACCGCAACGGGTGATGCCCTGCCCCGTCTTGAAGGCATCGAGATGCATGTGTTCCCCGGTGGCACCGACCCTGGTGACGGTGCGAAGCTGATCAACGAGCGCGAACTCGACGCGGTCGTGGGCCGCATGGCCGGACCGTGGGAGCTTCCCTCTTATGGAGACCTTGACGAGCAAGGGCTTGCGATACGAACAGGGTGGGACACGCTCTACGAGGTGATGGCGTTCAACCTCGGTGACGGGCGTCTCGACGTCAATCCCAACTCCCGCAATGATTTGCTGGCTTACCGGCAAGCCGTGCTGTCCGCGATCGACCGGCAGGAACTCGCAGCAACCGCCGGGGGTCTTCCAGTTGACAGCATCGTTGGCATCGCTGTCGACCGGTACAACAACGATTCATGGCGTGCCTTCGACGATGGAGGCCAGGTCGGTGAACTTCTCGCAGGCGTGGGCGGACCGTTCGAGGCGTTGTACACGAGTAGCTCTGCGGACGCAACGATCGCCATTGGTGAAGCCGTCGCGAGTCAACTCACCTCGGCAGGCATCGAAACGAATACTCAATTCGACGGGGACTTCTTCGGAACCCAGCTACCGGAGAGACAACTCGACCTCTTCGCGTTTCGTGCGTTTGCAGGCATAGGCGGTCTCTCGAGTGTTGTGGACATGCTGGAGCTGTACCTGCCCGAGCAGACACTGTTCGATTGGAGCGGACTCGAGACCGAAGCTGCCCGATTCGCCGATCTCCTGGTGCAGGCGCGCTCCGAGTTCGATCAGGATCGTCAGGCAGAGCTGCTCAGCGAGGCCGAATCGGTTCTTGCCGACAACGCTCTCACGTATCCGCTCCTCAAGCGTCAGAGCACGAACGTGATCTACTGGCCAGACAGGATCGAAGGAATCACACCCAACCGGGTTCGCGGATGGGACACCTGGAACGCAGCCCACTGGTTGAGCCCCGAAGGCTGACCGGGGCTCGTTGCCTCAGCCATCGCTTGGTCATGGTTCTGGTGGTTGTTTGCCGTTGTGGGTGGCGGTGTGGTGTCTGCGGCATATGAGGATGAGGTTGTGGAGTGCTGTTTCGCCTCCGTTGGCCCAGTGGATGATGTGGTGTGCGTCACATCCCGCCCAGGTGCAGCCTCCGTCTCGGTGTTCGAGTGCCCGTCTGATCGCTGAGTTCGATAGGCGCAAGATCCCGTCTTTGAGCGCAACGACAGCCTCTTCGAGCTCGTCATCGAACATGCCGTCGATCTTCTTCTTCAGTTGTGAGGTGAGATCTCGGCCCGTCCTCTCACCGAAGACCTCGTCCCCTTCATCAGGGTGCAAGTTCTTCATGACCACAAAGTATCAAACCCCTACGACACAAAACCGCATGTGTCACAAGATTCTCCGAAATGATGTCCCGAGCCTTCCCTCAACGGCCTACGATCGCCGCCGTCGACAGCATCAGCCGTTCCTGGATCGGTACAGGGGGATCAACGGAACCAGCGCGAGCAGTGATCCGAGGATGGACAGTGCCAGGTACGAGGAGCCTGCCACGATCACACCGGACATACCTGCGGCGACCGCACCGCTGATCCATGTGACGGAATCGGCGAACCCCTGGATCTTGAGGCGGTTGACCATGGGGAGGCCTTCCTGGAGCAGGGAACTGCCAGCAACGAAGCCGAAGTTCCACCCTGCCCCGAGTAGGAACAACCCGATGATGAGCACCGGTGTCTGTGCCGTTCCGGCAGCGGCAGCGATCAAGCCTGAAACGACGAGCGTCGCGACCGACAGCACGATGATCGGTCGTGGCCCGAACCTGTCCACGAGGCGACCGGTGATCGGGGCGATGGCGAACATGCCGAGAGCGTGGGCCATCATCACCCAACCGACCGTGGACAGGCCACCATCGTTCGAGCGGATGAACAGCGGCGTCATGACCATGATCAACGACATCACCAACTGGCTCACCATCATCGCGGCAAGAGCGAGTTGCACCGTCGGGATGGCGAGGATCGTTCTC
This sequence comes from Actinomycetota bacterium, assembly GCA_039714815.1. Classification (GTDB taxonomy): domain Bacteria; phylum Actinomycetota; class Acidimicrobiia; order Spongiisociales; family UBA5794; genus JAMBLL01. The sequence continues at coordinate 19,233 of JBDLIR010000004.1, forward strand.
AGTGGAGCTGGCTGCGCGTGCTGGTCTTCGTGACGCTCGACGATCGCCAGCGTGAGCGGATCCGGGCGGAGCCCGACGAACATCGTGACCGAGCCAAGGGCGAAGCCGACGATCCCCACGGTGACGGGTCCGAGCAGTTCGTCGACCCCGACGCCTGAGGCAAAGCCGCTCGTCGGCCCGATCAAGAGGGGCCCGATGATGGCGCCGATGGTCGATGCCCATACGATCAGGCTGATGGCGCGTGCACGGTGGTCGCTGTGGCGAAGGTCGCCAGCGGCGAATCGGGCGAGTTGTCCGACGCTGCGTCCGAAACCGATAGCGAACATGCCGAGGAGCAGCAGCGGGAAACTCGCAAGCGATATGGAGAACGCGACCGACACGGAACCCAACGCAGCGACGGTGAAACCGAGCGTGAAGCTCGGGCGGCGCCCGACGCGTAGGCTCAGCGCGGAGAGCCCTGCGGCACCGGCCGCGACACCGACGGTACCGAAGGTGCCTGGAATGCCGGAAAGGCCGGTGGACCCCGTGATCTGCTCAGATACGAGCGTCGACACGGTGACGACCGCGATGTAGGCAGTCGAGATGATGGCGTTCCCCGAGAAGAGAACGCCGGTCAGTCTGGTTCGAGTCTTCGTGTGCGTGTCCACCAGCATCGGAAACAGCGTACAGCCGACAGACTCTCAGAGCCCCCTCTGTCTCGTTCCTCGACATCTCCCCCGCCCAGGGCGGCGAGGGAGAGGAAGAAGATTGATTCCCTCCCTTGACGAAGTCGGGGGGAGGTCTTCTGTGCCGTCGAAGTGCCCCCTCTGTCTCGTTCCTCGACATCTCCCCCGCCCAGGGCGGCGAGGGAGAGAAAGGAACTGAGCTGACGGCTTAGGTCTTCTTGCGCTTGCTCGGCTGCACCCGTGGGGGTTCTCCCGGCATCTTGGGGTAGTGCGGCGGCCACGGAGCGTCCCCGATCCCGTCGTCTTCGTCACGCAGTACCCATCGGATGGCTGCGTCGAGCACGCCGGCGTCGTCGTCGATCCCCTCCGTGAGGTCCCCAACGTCGCTCCAGCGCTCTTTGAATGTCATCAGGTCGAATCCGTCTGGCGCCATAGCTTCGAGTTCGTCCCATGTGAATGGCGTCGACACCCATCCGGTGTGCCGCACCGAGTACGCAGACGCCATCGTCTTGTCCCTGGCGTTCTGGTTGTAGTCGATGAACACACCGGAACGTTCCTCCTTCCACCACTCCGTCGTTGCTGCAGGGTTCCTGCGCTCAGCCTCGCGGGCGATCGCGAGGCATGCCCTGCGCACGGCGTAGTAGGTCCATCGTTGCTTGAGGCGTACGTAGATGTGGATGCCCCTGTTTCCGGAGGTCTTCGGCCAGCCGGAGAGGCCGAGTTCGGTGAGGATCTCATGGATGGTGTGTGCGACGTCGATGACCGCATCGAACCCGTAGTCGTCAGTTGGATCGAGGTCGATGCGAAGTTCGTCGGGATGGTCGAGATCATCGGCCCTTGCATTCCACGGATGAATATCGAGACAGTTCATCTGTGCCAGCCACACCACGTCCTGCTCCTCTAGCGGGAGGAACATCCTCCCCGGCCTGGCCGACGGGAAAACGACGTCGACCACCGATCGCGCATTTTTCGGTGCCCTCTTGACGTAGAAGGGCTCACCCTGGACACCCTTCGTCCACCGCTTGAGCATCGTCGGACGGTTGTACACGGCCCGAAGAACGCCAGAACCGCACATGGCGAAGTGTTCAGCGACATCGAGCTTGGTCCACCCACGGTCCGTGAAGATCACCCGATCCGGGCTCGATATCCGTACGGGTGTTCCCGCCGCATCGATGTAGACCTCTGTCGCCATGGTGGCAGTATCGCAGTTCTCCCAGAGCGAGAAACCGTCATCGTGAGGGGTCTCAGGTAGGATGATGCATCAGCGTGCAAGGGAGTTTTCTGTGGCTGACGATGCCGAGATCGTAGAGGAAGCCGAGATCGTGGACGAAGCCGAGATCGTGGACGAAGTCGAGATCGTAGAAGTCTCTGCAGAGTTCAGGGAATTGCAGCGGGCGTGGTGGCTGCTCGCCATTCTCGGTGTCCTGTCGATCGGCATCGGTCTGTTACTGATCTTCTGGCCCAGTGCAACGATCACCACGATCACGTCGATCGTGGGTCTCTTCATGATCCTCACCGGTGTTATCCGGTTCTTCGTTGCCGTTTTCGATTCAGGGTCGAGCGATCGATGGCTGATGGTGATCTCGGGCATCGTAGGTGTTGTGCTCGGTGTCATCATCATGAAGAACCCCGAGTCGACGATCAAGTTCATCGTGCTCATTGCAGCGATCTTCTGGTTGGTCTCTGGAATGGTCGACCTGTTCCGGGGACTCGCAAACGAGTACCTGCCGGACAGAGGTCTCCGGATCGTCTTCGGTGCGATCACCGCGCTGTTCGGGGTGATCGTCCTCGTGTGGCCCGAGGTCACGGTCGGTGTGTTCGCTGTGTTGATGGGGATCTACACCGTGTTCTTTGGCTTGATCGAGATCGTGGCTGCCTTCCAGCTCAAGAGGGCGTAGGGCTCGCGGACCCGCTCGCAGGCTCGCTCTTGGACCCGCTGCGCTCTTGGAAAGCTGACGGCTGAAGGCTGAAGGCT
>JBDLIR010000005.1:0-21556 GCA_039714815.1 Actinomycetota bacterium
CGGATGCCGGATGGTCGGGAACGTAGATCGTAAATCGTAAATCGCCAGACGTCAGATGGTCGGGAACGTAAATCGTTAATCGCCAGACGTCAGATGGTCGGGAACGTAAATCGTAAATCGCCAGACGTCAGATGCCAGATGCCAGATACCAGAAGACCGAAGACCGAAAACCGAAGTCGGGAAGCGGAAAGCGGAAAGCGGAAAGCGGAGAGCTGTCCGCTGTTATCCGTATATCTCCTCGATGAGGCCTGCGTACTTCGAAGCAACGACAGACCGCTTCACCTTCAGCGTCGGTGTCAACTCCCCGCCGTCGATCGATAGATCCTCTGGGAGAATGCGGAAGGTCTTGACTGCCTCGGCACGAGACACAGCCTTATTGGCATCGTCAACAGCCTTCTGGATCTCAGCGACCAGGTCCTCGTCCTCGTGGTGCTCGACGGGTGAGAGATCCTCCTTCCCGCTCGCTGCCGCCCACACAGGCAAGACCTCTTCGTCGACCGTGACGAGCGCGGCGATGAACGGCTGTGCATCGCCGATCACCATCACCTGGGACACGAGCGTATGGCTCCTCATGCGATCTTCGAGTACGGCAGGGGCCACGTTCTTCCCTGCTGCGGTGACGATGATCTCCTTCTTTCGGCCGGTGATCGACAAGAAACCCTCGTTGTCGAGAACACCGAGGTCACCGGAGCGGAACCATCCATCTACGAACGCTTCGCTGGTCGCCTCTTCGTTGTTCCAGTATCCCGAAAACACATGGCCGCCCTTGATCAGAACCTCACCGTCCTCAGCAATGCGGATCGATCCACCCTGAACCGGCAAGCCGACGGTGCCGACACGGATCGCATCCGGACGGTTCACCGTCGCCCCGGCCATGGTCTCCGTCAAACCGTAACCCTCGAGGGCAGTGATACCGACGCCACGGAAGAAGTGTCCAAGCCGTGCGCCAAGCGGTGCTCCACCGGAGATGGCGTACTTGCACTCTCCACCGAACAGTGCCCGGATCCTCGAGTAGATGATCTTGTCGAAAGCCGTGTGAGCGATCTTCGTTCCCACTGCTACTTTGCCACGTTCGATGCCCTGTGAGTACGCTATGGCTACGTCGGTCGCCTTGTCGAAGATCCCGCCCTTGTTGCCAGCCTCGGCCTTCGCTTTGGCGCCGTTGTAGATCTTCTCGAACACCCGTGGCACAGAGAACACCCATGTCGGTTTGACCATCGGAAGCTCTTCGAGCAGGCTCGGGATCCCTGAGCTGTAAGCGATCGTGACACCGTAAGCGACGCTGGCGGACTGCACCACCCGGGCGAAGATGTGAGCAAGAGGCAGGAACATCAACGTCCTGTTGCCTTCTGAGAGGAGCTCCGACAGCGAACCCTGCAAGTTGACAACCTCCCACACGAAGTTCCCGTGGGTGAGTGTGCAACCCTTGGGCAGGCCGGTCGTGCCGGACGTGTACATCAAGGTCGCGAGATCGTCGTGGGCGATTGCGGCCACCCTGCGCTTCACCTCCGCTCGCGTCTCGTCCGTTGCCATCGCCTTGAGCGCCACGACGGCACCGTCCTCGACCGCGAAGACACCTCGACACTCCGGGATGTCCTTGGAGACCTCGTCATAGGCCGCCAGCGTCGCGGCGTTCTCTGACACGAGAGCCCTCGAACCTGAATCGTTCAGAATCCACTTGATCTGCTCGGGAGACGACGTTTCGTAGATCGTGGTCACCGCAGCCCCTGCGGCCCAGATGGCGTAGTCGAAATAGGTGAACTCGATGCGGGTTCCGCAATGGAGGGCGACGCGGTCGCCAACGCTGATGCCCGCCGCGATCAGACCCGCGGCGAGGTCAACCACGGTCTCCCAGAACTCCCTGGTTGACACCGTGACGAACTCCTCACCATCGCGATACATGAGGGCCGGGTGGTCAGGTTGGTTGTCAGCTCTCACCATCAGCTGCTGAACGGCGTTGACACTCGGCGGTACCGAGACTCCCCCTGGCGAGGTGTAGGTCTTCATCAGACTCTCCTTGGTTGTACACCGATAGTAGAGCCTCGCGTGCCTCCACACAGAACCGGGATCCATAACGCGATGAGAGTGCAGCCCGCACACAGTTACGATTCGAACCTCACCGATGCGCTACCAGGAGTCGACGTGGGTCATACACAGGATGTCGCAAGGATCAACGCCGCACTCGACGAGGCTGTTGTTGTCCTCGAGCAGTTCACACCAGGGGCTATCGATTCCACGTTGAAGTCCGGCGGTGACCCCCTGACAGAAGCAGACCTCGCTGTGGACAAGGTACTCAGGAACATCCTTCCCGCCGAAGGTGAGGGGTGGCTGTCCGAGGAAACCGCCGACTCTTCGGAGCGGCTCAACAAGAAACGGGTGTGGATCGTCGACCCGATCGACGGCACACGTGAATTCATCGAGGGCATTCCGGAATGGTGCATCTCGATTGGACTCATCGAAGACGGGAAACCGGTTGCCGGGGGGATACACAACCCTGCGACCGGGGAGCGGATCACGGGGACCGTTGACTCCGGTGTCGTCTACACAGGGCCGAACGAGGCGCTTGGGGCCATCACCCTCGACGAAGCGTCGGTCGGTGCCAGCCGCTCCGAGATGCGGCGCGGTGAATGGGACGGATACGGTGACTCCGCGTTCACGATCGTGCCGATGGGTTCGGTGGCGTACAAACTCGCGCTCGTCGCCTCAGGCAGGCTCGATGCCACCTGGACGCTCGTTCCCAAGAACGAGTGGGACCTCGCCGCAGGTGCGGCACTGCTCGCCTCCTCCGGGGGCTGGGGGGTGCTCAAAGACGGGTCACGCCCGACGTGGAACGATGAGGATCCCCTCGTTCCTGGCTTCATCGCGACGACCGCGGCCCTCCGCGACGAGGTCGCTGCCTTCCTCCTGTAGCCACCGAGGGCCCGAAGGTGCAGCGAATTCGACTCCGTTCCATCCGATGATCTCGACGGCATCGGACACCGTACGACCCGTTTAGACGGACGCAAGCTCTCTCGTATCGTCGTCGACCGTCTCATCCGGATCCTCGACCATGCGTTCCCGGTTGCGGGACGTGAGCCAGTAGGCAACTGCGGCGAAACCGGCAGCGAGGCTGCCGAGAATCAGGAACACCTGTGAGTTCGAAGAGAAGATGACCGCAGTGCCTCCGGCGATCGGAGACCGGCCACGGCTCGGATCGAGCGCCCACCCCGCAAGCCGAAGGATCACGGCGTAGGTCAGAGCCGCAATCATCACCCGCGATGAGAGTTGCCTGACCATGGCGGAACGTTCTGGGGCGAGGGATACAGCGACCAACCCTGTGAGGAGCATCCCGAGGAGGGACATGACGACAACCTCGGTGAGGAACACTCTGGCGTCCGACACAGCGGCTGCTACCGATGCTGCCTCGCCGGTGTCGAGTTCGATGACACCCGCATCATCGAGTGCATCTTCGATCCGTTCGACTTCGACGGGGACATCGCGTCCAACGAGTTCGTCTGCCACCACGGGTACGAGTGGCGAAAGCGCCCTCTCGAGATCGACGCGTGTCGCGTCTCCATCGGTGGCGAACAAGCTTTCGACGAATGCGTCGATGATGGAGTCGACGGCGACCTGATACTCGGGCCGAGACTCGATGGAGTGCACAACAGAACGGGCCGTTTCCGAATCGACGTCTGCTGCGGCGGCGAGGCCCTCTTCGAACCACGTGTCTATTCGATCTGCCGCGAGGTCTGAGTTGATGATCGTTCGGGCTGAGCCTTCGATCGTTGCGCTGTCAACAGCTACGGTCCGACCCCACATTCCGAGGAGGAACAAAGAGGTCGCGAGCCCGAATGTCCACAGGGCGATCGTAAGCGCGACAGAACGAGACTGTGAGTGCCCAGGGGCCGAGCGCCCGGCGTGTTTCTGTGTGGTTCCCATCACATTGAGCGTATCCGACCACTGATTTACCCGAACCCTCGCTAGCGTCCCAACAGTGGAACAACTCGTTGACCTAGACCTTCTCGTCAAGCAGATGGCCCTTGCGTTCGGTGGAGCAATGGTGCTCGGCAACCTGTTTGCGATAATCCAGAACAAGCGCGGAAGAGCACCGAAAGGTGAGACCGGGGAGTTCCGTGCCGTACGGGCGTATTGGCTCCTCGGGGTCGGTTCCCTGATCGCGATCTGGGGAGCGGCGAGCCTGCTGAGCTAGCAGACGGCAGGCGAGGTCTCCGTGCCGTCGGACGGCTCGATCACGATCGTGAGCAGGCCATGGGCGGTACGCAGCGAACGCTCGACTCTATCGGGCAAGGTACCTGTGGCGAAGATGAAGCCGAGATACCTGGAACCCTCGGGAAGTGGTTGCACCGTTCTCCCGTTCGCGATCGTCTGGTCCAATTCGGTGACGCCCTCAACGGCGAGTGCCTCATCGGTGCCCTCGATGGTGACGAGCTTCCCAGCCTCGGGAATCGGGATCATCAACACCCCTGTGGCCGCCGCCGCACTGTCAAGACCCGCACCAGGCAATCCGAGCGCACTACGAATGATCACAGCCTCGAGCGATTCGCCAAGCAAGCCGAAGGTGAGCGCGCGGCCGCACAGCCCGCCTATCGGCCGTGCAGCGACCTCGATCACGACGGGGCCGTCTGAGCCGATTCGAACCTCGGCATGCACCGGGCCCGTTACGAGGCCGAGCGCACGCGTCGCGGCGTGCACGACGTGTGCGATCTCCTCCTGAAGATGGGGTGCGTGGCGCGATGGTGTGACGAACATCGTCTCCTCGAAGAAGGGCCCATCGAGGGGGTCCGGCTTGTCCAGCAACGCAAGCACAACAAGTTCACCTCCGGCGATCATCCCCTCAACAGCTACCTCGGGTCCCTCGACAAAACCCTCTACAAGGAGTTCCTCCTCTGGGTCACCCCCGGTATCGGACACGATGCGGCGGATGCGCTCTTCCGCAGCCAAGGCCTCCTGTTCGTCATCGACCCTGATGACTCCGCGGCTCGCCGACAGACCTCGCGGTTTCACTACGCAGGGGTAGCCGATGTCGCCTGCCCGTCCTGCCACCGCTGCACGGCTCGCAAGGCGAAACGCCGGCTGTGGTACACCAGCGTTCGACAGCAGGGCGCGCATCTGTGCCTTGTCCCTCGTCGCCGACGCTGCCGCCGCCGGGTTCGACGCTATTCCCAGGATCGTGGAGGCGAGCGCCGCGATGAGCACACCAGCATCATCAACGGCGATCACCGCGTTCGGCCGTGGCTTGAGGTTGGCTATCCGCGAAGCCGACCACTCTGGCCGCCCGAAGTCGATCGTCAACGAGCGCGACCGTCCGATGTCACCCATCGGCACATCACCATCAGACGCAACCACCAGATCTACGCGCAACGCTCGTGCGGCTGCCACGAAGTCGGTGGCCCGGTAGCTTCCCGAAGGCACGACCAGAGCAACGAGAGGATTCCGTACTCTTCGAGGCACAGCGTCCGTATCATCTTCGGATAGTTCGTATTCGTCTCTGACTAGGTTCACCGTCATGGCATCCGATTCTCGCATCCTCACGATCACAGACCAAGCCCTCGACAAACTCCTCGCGATCCGCGCCAACGAGCACGACGCCGAGGAACTCGCCCTTGTCCTGGCGATCACCGGAGCGAAAGGCACAGAGTTCTCGTACGCGATGCACATGACACCGCTCGATCAACTCGATGCTGATGACGCCGTTGAGCGCCACGGTGACCTCCCGGTGGCGATCCCACAGGCAAGTGTGAGCAACCTGACGGGGGCGACGCTCGGCATGTCCAGAAGCCTGGTGAACCCCGGCTTGAGTATCGACAACCCGAATTCACCGTCTCCAGAGATCCTCGGCACAGGATCACCCGAGGATCTCTCCGGCCCGATTCCGGAGCGTGTCGATCAGGTGATCAGAGAGCAGATCAACCCGGCCATCGCCGCTCATGGTGGAACGACCGAACTCGTCGCTGTCGAGGAGTCCACGGCATACGTTCGCCTCGGCGGTGCATGCCAGGGTTGCGGGCTTGCCGGCGTCACGCTCTCGCAGGGCATCGAGGCAACGATCCTCACAATGGTGCCTGAGATCCTCCAGGTGATCGACGTCACCGACCACAACGCGGGCGACAACCCCTACTACGAACAGTCCAAGAAGTAGGTCATCAGGGCTTTGGCGTCGATTTGGCTGATATCTCGCCCGGATCGACGCCAAAGCCCTGAGAGACGGTGCGCTGTAGACTTGGGGACGCGCGGGTGTAGTTCAATGGCAGAACATCAGCTTCCCAAGCTGAATACGGGGGTTCGATTCCCCTCACCCGCTCCACTCGCACCGATGATCACATCCACCGCTACCTACCCACCTGCCGAAGGCGCAAGCGGGTCCGTCGGCGAGCCAAGTCGCACCCGGCGCGAGAATCGGGCAACATGGGGGTGTAGAGACCTCATGAGGTGGCCCCATGCCAGCGAATCTGACTCCTGCGTACAAGTCGGCTGAAGGGCGCTACCGACGCGCACAGGATGCCAGAGAACGGCTCGATGCGCTCAAGGAGATGTTGCGGGCGATACCCAAGCACAAGGGAACCGAACACCTCCAGGCCGACATCAAGGCCAAGGTCAAGGAGCTGACGGACGAGTTGGCTGGTCCGAAGAAGGGTGGAGCCAGGACGGGTCCTACCACGGTGGTGAGACCCGAGGGAGCCGGCCAGGTCGCATTGATCGGGCCTCCGAACACGGGCAAGTCCGCGCTCCACGCTCGGACCACGCATTCGCACGCCCAGGTGGGCCCCTATCCGTTCACGACCCAGTACCCGATGCCGGGGATGATGCCCGTCCATGACGTGTACATCCAACTGGTCGATCTTCCGCCGGTGGCGGCGGAGCATCCTGTCCCATGGCTGGCCGATGCGCTCCACCCCGCAGATGGATGCCTCCTTGTGGTGGATCTGAGCCAGCCTGGTTGCGTTGAACGGGTCGTTGCCCTTCACGACATACTCGCCAGCAGGCGCGTGACCCTCTCTGATCGCTGGCCCGCAGACGCCGCAAGAGAGGATGTCACACCGGACACAGAAGATCTCTTCGCAAAGGTCCTTCCCACACTCATCGTGGCTACGAAGGCCGATCTCGTTCCCGATCCTGACGATGAACTCGAAGTCCTCGAGGAATTGGCAGAGGTCACCTATCCGTGCATGGCTGTCTCAGTCGAAACCGGCCACGGACTCGACAAGCTCGGGAACTGGCTGTTCGACAAGCTCGGTGTTGTCAGGGTGTACACGAAGATACCGGGCCGAGAGCCCGACCTGGAGCGCCCGTACACCGTACGGCATGGTGCGAATGTCCTCGACGTGGCTGCGCTGGTCCACCGTGACATCGCTGCAGAGTTCAAGTTCGCTCGGCTGTGGGGAGCTACAGAGTTCGATGCGCAGCAGGTGGGTCGAGACCACATCGTCGAGGACGGCGACATCATCGAACTCCACGCGTGAGAGGGCGTTGAGCGACCGCCTGGCATCGATACCCGGAGGATTATCGACACACGCGTTCGACGCAGAAAAGGCAAGACGCGCGCCGATATCGGAGGCTATGGTGTCCGCAGGGCTTCATACAGGGGGGAACATCATGATCCGAAGAAGCATGCGACGACGCGGATACTGGCTGGTCGTTGGACTCGCGCTGACAACGATGATCATCATCGGCACCGTCGCGGTGGGTATCGCCGCGACACCGTCTACCAGTGAAATCGAACTCGTATTGGACGGCGAGGCCACCGAGTTCCGGTACGGCGACTTGACACAGGAATTGCCCGTCGACGACTCGACCTGTGACGTGGCTGACGGTTCTGTCGATGGCCCGATCATGTCAATGGACGGAACCATCATCGACAAGAGCGGTTTGTGGATCTCTGACGAGACGCTCGGTTACCACCGGCATCGAGATCACTACGGATTCGGCGTGAACAGCGGTTCACGGGAGGAGGTGTGCGGTGTTATCGATTCGCTGACCGATGACACTACGGATGCACTCACCCTGGGCCTCGGTACAGCATTAGACGGACAGATGATCGAGTCGGTCGATCTCGATCTTGAAACTGATCTGGACGCGCAGGTGCGTATCGATTATCTCGATGGCACCGACGTGGCGTTCACGGAGTTCTACGACTTCCCCGACGATGCAGCGGAGATAAGGGACGACACAGGCAGATCGAGTTCAGTGCGCCTCACGGCGCCCCAGGAGCCGGCAAATCAGGGTGTTCTGTTCGACGGCCTTCGCATCTCGATGGTCACGGAGAGGATGTCTCTCACAGGTGGGGCGACCTGGGACGATCCCTCGATGCACAGAACGGTGTTCCACCTCACCGAGGCGCTCCCTGGCGTATCTATCGACGCGACGACCAACGGCTCAGATGGCGACAGCTTCCTCGTCGGCGAGCCGATCACCTGGAGCTACCTCGTGACGAACACCGGGGATACACCGCTCATCGATATCGCAGTCACGGACGTGCCGCTCGGCGCTATCTCGTGTGATGCGACAGAACTCGCCATAGGCGCATCGACCACCTGCTCACTGGCTGGATCTGCCGAAGCCGGCCTGTTCGAGAACACAGGAACCGTGACTGCGACGTCACCTGGCGGGGTTGCCACGGAGGCGAGCGATGCGTCGAGCTACTTTGGACTCCTTGGCTGTGGTGACAGCGACTCCACTGGTGGGCCCGGCTTGGAGGACGACCCGCTCGGTGCGTTCTACAACGGCCCGACCAAGGACGACGCTGAGTGCGGTGCAGCCGTCGCGATCACCACATCGAACACAACGGACACCGGCGGCGAGCAGACAGTTGACGTCGCTGCTCCGCCCGGATTCACATGGGACGGTGTCACGGGCTTGGTCACCATACAGTGGGACATCGAAGTACCAACGGACGACGGCATCGCCAGGACCGTCCAGCAGTTGATACCCGGCGATCCTCTGTCTGAGGTTGTCGTGCCCTGGTGCGAGCAAGCGGTCGGAACATCCCTGTCAGGAAGCGGCTGGTCCTACGAACTCGACCCGGTGACCACCTACCCGACCGCAACAGGCTCAGGTGACACGTGTCTCGTGAGCCAGAGCACGACGACCGTCGATGTTGGCGGAGACGTCTTCACTCAGACAACCGAGGTGTTCTACATCTGGAACGACCCCAGGCTCATCAGGTAATCGTCGAGATGTGGTCGCAGCTCTACGCCTGAGAGGACAACGAGATACCGGGGGCGCTCCGCACTCCAAGACCGTGGAGCGCCTCCATGGCACGTTGCTGAGCGTCAGGATCGATCTGATCGTTCGTGATACGCGCGAGCGTGAGCACCGAGAGACTGTGCTCGAAGTCCTCACCCCGCGCGTCGGCGATGGTGATGCTCTCCCGCAGTGACACAATGGCATCATCCACATTGCCCGCCGACGCCAAAATCGAGCCTCGGATCCTGAACAGGAGCGGCTTGTAGTAGTCGACATGGTCGCGTGGCGCAACCGCTTCAGCTGACTCCAGAATCGCCAATCCCTCGCTGGAGAAGCCCGCCCTGCACCTGGCATCGGCGAGATGGATCTCAGCCTCGAGAGTCGAGCCGGCGAGTCCGAGGCCCTCAAGTTCTCGAATCGAGTCCTTGAGCGCGTTCTCAGACTCGGCAAGACGTCCGCTGACACCGTACATCCGCCCGATGAGAAGATCCACGAACCCCACACCCTCGATGAACCCCGTCGCCAGGTAAGCTCTTCGGGCCACACGTAGCGGCTCTTCAGCCTCGACGTAGCGACCCTGATTGACGAGCAACTCACCGATGTTCGCGGCGGCGCCAGCAGCATCAACGGTATTGCCTACCTGCATCGATGCTTCGCGCCCGCGCTCGTAATAGTCGAGAGCTTCAGGCCAATCTCCGTTCCAGTACGCAAATGCACCGAGGTTGGTCGATACGCCAGCAACCTCGTTGAGATCGCCAGCTTCTTGAAAGATCGTGAGGGACTCTCTCGAATTGACGGCGAGGTCCAACCGACCGAGCATGACATATGCGTAATCCATCACCTTCCAAGCATGCGCAAGAACGATGTCGTCACCTACGCTCTGTGCCGCTTCGACCGCCTCTCTGGCCGCCTCGATCGCTAGCCCCGGCTTCTCTTGCGCTTGCCTGATGAGGGCCGTGAACCCGAGCACCTGTGCGACCACCTTCGCGGCGCCAGGCGCCGATGATCCTTCGCACAGACGCCGCGCCCGCGTCGCGTAGCCGAGGGCTGACGAGTAAGCCCCTGACCTCTCCTTCGCCCTCGCACTTTTGAGCATTACCGTCGCTCGAGTGACCGGATCATCTCCGGCCAGTCGTGTCGCGTGCCTGTACGCGTCGAGCGACGCAGCGAACTTACCTGAGCGTTCTCGAACATCACCGAGCTGCACCCACACATGTCGTCGCTCCGAAACGTCGACACCATCGAGGTAGCGTGCCGCGTCGATGGCCCGCTCGAACTCGGTCTCCGCCTCGACATTGGCGTAAACCTCCATATTGCGATCACCAGCGCGCCGTGAGTACTCCCACGCCAACTCGCGATCTCCGCCAAGGGAGAAGTGAAGGGACAGCACGTCGAGGATCGCATCATCGTCCTGCGATCCTTCGTGGATCAGTGTGCCTGAGCGGATGTGGAGATCGCGTCGGCGCCTGAAGGGGAGACCCTCATACGCGACATCACGAACGAGGGCGTGACGAAAGCGCAATCGGTCCGCTCCGTCATCGTCGAGAAAACCATCGAGCGTCTCGCGTACGGAGTCTGTGAGTTCAACGCCCTGTGTCGCAAGAAGACCGCGTGCGATGGAGGTGCGGAAGCTTCGTCCAAGAACCGATACGTAGCGAAGCGCACGCCTCGCTGCCGGGTCGAGCGCATCGATCTGACTCCCGACAACACCATCGAGCGATGTCGGCAGCGTCGCTATGTCGCCGGTCTCTCCGATGATCCTCAAGAGTTCTTGCACGAATAGCGGGTTGCCGCCAGAACGCTCGATGACAGCGGCGACCGCGTCGGGCAGGAGCGGTGCTGCTTCCGTCGCGCTGTACACGAGTTCCTCGGTCGTCGACTGGTCAAGCGGTGCAAGTGAGACCGCGGCGCCTCGCTGATCCTCCAACTCTTCACGACTCGTCGATATCACTAGCCAGGATCGCTCCTCTGCCTCCCGATCGAGCCGCTCGAGCAGAGCGAGGCTCGCCGGGTCCGCCCAGTGAAGATCTTCCGCCACGATGACCAAGGGCTCATCTGTCCATGAAGCAAGGAGTTCGACGATGGTATCCACTCCACGGGTCCGCCGGAACTGGGGATCGATCTTGCGAGTTTCCGGGGTCTCCGGGACATCGATCTGAGCCACGTCGCCGATGAGAGGTGCGTACGGCAGGAACGAAGGCGCAACCTGTCTCAAAGTGGACAGCAATGCATCACTCATCGCGTCGTTCGCTCCTCGTTCAACCGACAGGATCCGGCGCACCTCGTCCCTGAAGGGTCGGTAGGAGCTTGCAGCTCCGTACGGCTCCGCCCGAACCTCCACCACGTAGACGTCTGTTCCGATGTGACTCAGAGCCTCATCGACAAGTCTCGTCTTCCCGACGCCCGTGGAACCTGTTATCGAGACCGTCCCACCCCTTCCCTTTTTGACGTCCTGCAGCCGGGAGACCACGACATCGAACTCCTCCCGCCGCCCGGTAAACGGAAGGCTCGCGGACCTGTCGGAGGCTCGCGTACCGGTTTCATCGCCCACCATGGCCGCCCTGACCGGCTCCACCCTGCCCTTCACGGACATCGGGTCGAGCGGGGTCGCTTCGAACACCGTCTGTGACCCCTCGACAACGTTCACGGTCGCATAGATCGCCCCGACTGGTGCAGCAGCCATGAGTCTTGCGGCGAGGTTGACCGTGTCACCCATGACGGTGAACGTTGAGCGGTAGTCCGTTCCAATCTCACCAGCGAAGACGTGGCCACGGTTCAATCCGATCTTCAATCCGAACGGAGTCTGGATGTCAGCGATGCGTCTCGCCACGCGCAGGACGCGACCGGACTCATCGATCCGGGTCGATGGCACACCCGATACGAGGATGATCTTTCCCCCGTTCTCGTCCACATCGGTCGCAAGAAACGTGACACTCTCGTCGTCGGCGGCTGCCGTGACCGTGTCGATGAGTTCACCAAGCGCCGCACATACGGAGTCCGCGCCCTCGAGTGCCAGCAGATCGTCCACACCGACGAATTCCACGAAGGCAATAGCTGCGAGCTTGTGCTCGGCGTCCAATCGATTCGTCGACAGATACGATCGCAGCGCCGTGGGAATGCTCCGAGCGATGGATCCCTCTTCGACGGTGACGACCTCGGCAGCCCCGCACGGTTCCAATCGGGGCTTGCGCCAGCGCAGTAACCACCCCTCGCCTCTCGGAACCGTCGCGGATCCCTCTGGCAACAGGTTTCGCGTCGTTGAACTGATGACGATCTCACCGGCGGAAGCTATCTCCTCCATGTGCGTCACCATCGATGCCGCAGGCCCGGCGACTATCAACTCACTGTGGGTACCTCCTACGTTGAAGAGGTGGACCTCACCCGTATGGATGCCCACTGACATCCTCAGTGCCATCCGCCCCACAGATGTTGGAATCTCTACTGCCTTGCGCAGCGCCGCCCTCAACTCGACGGCCGCGCTCGCTGCCTGAACGGCATGGTCCTCTCCTTCGAAGAGCAACAGCAGCGCATCTCCGCCGTACTTGAGAAGCTCTCCCTTTCGAACTCTCGCGAGATCGAGCATGGAACCAAAGACCCTGTTGAGGACCTCCGTCAGTTCCTCCGCGCCAACGCGACCGCGAGCAGCGAGCCGTTCCGACAGGCTCGTGAAACCTGAGATGTCAACGAAACAGAGCGTCCCCGGCACCGGCTTCCACTGAGCGTCTTCACCCTCGCTCCAAGCAGCGGCTGGCCTGGCGACGAAACGTTCGAGACGTTTGGCGTCAACCAACATCTAACCCTTGATCGATCTCGGGTACCCTACCTGAACTTTCGAAGGGGGTACAGAAGAACGCCACTTCCGCGGAATATCGATCCACCGTGGAGCGAAGGGCATGTAGCGTTACGGGACCCAATGAGGGAATCCGATGACAGAACCAGCGCCAGACCGCTACCCGCTCTGGGTCAAACGCGTCGCGGTCGCCCTCGCAGTGCTCCTCGTCATAGCCGTGATCGGTGGCATGGTGCTGTACTGAGTGTCAGGTGCCAGATGCCAGACGCCAGACGCCAGCCGCCAGATTTCCGCTTTCCGCTTTCCGCTTCTCTCCCCCGGCCTTCGCGGGGGAGATGTCGAGGAACGAGACAGAGGGGGAAACCGAGTCGTACCACTCAGCTCGCGCGCAAGCTGAGTGGGTCATCATGGCTTCCCCCTCCGACCTCGCTGCGCTCGGCCACCTCCCCCACTCCGTGAGGGAGGGAAAGAACGTGATCCCGGTTCCGTCCAAGTACTGAGTACCAGGGACCAGGTACTTCCGGCTGACGGCTGACGGCTGACGGCTGTTCTCCGCCTTACGATTTACGATTTACGCTACCCACTTCTCTACAGCCCCATGCCGCGACCGATGATCTCTTTCATGATCTCGGTGGTGCCGCCGTATATAGTCTGAACACGCGCATCGACGAACGCCTGAGCGATCGGATACTCGTTCATGTATCCGTACCCACCGTGGATCTGGACACCGATGTCGACGACCCTGCGCAGCATCTCCGTGGTCCACCACTTCGCCTCGGCAGCTTGCTCGATACTCAATTCGCCAGCCACATGATCCTCGATCAGGCGGTCCACGAACACTCGAGCGATATCGACTTCTGTCCTCGCTTCAGCGAGTTGGAAGCGGTTGTGCTGAAAGCGTCCGATCGGGCGACCGAAGGCCGACCGTTCCTTTGCGTAGGCGACAGTGAGATCAAGTGCAGCCTCGGCCCCTGCCACTGCGCCAACAGCGATCGACAGCCGCTCCTGGGGCAGGTTCGCCACGAGTTGCATGAAGCCGGAACCCTCCGCTCCGAGACGATTCTCAACGGGCACCTCGACATCGGTGAAGAACAACTCTGCGGTGTCCTGGGCATGGAGCCCCATCTTGTCGAGGTTCCGCCCCCTATCGAAACCACCCATGCCGTCTTCGAGAACGAGAAGCGTCAACCCACCGTGAGGATCATCGGACGTTCTCACGACGACGATGATGAGATCGGCGTTGATCCCGTTGGTGATGAACGTCTTAGAACCGTTCACGATGTACGTGTCGCCTTCACGCCTTGCGGTTGCGGCGATACCTGCAAGGTCTGAGCCCGTTCCTGGTTCGGTCATCGCGATCGCCGTCATGAAGTCGCCGTTGGCGATACCGGGTAACCATCGTTGCTTCTGATCGGGTGACCCGTACCTCGTGAAGTAGGGGATACACACATCGTTGTGCAGCGTGATGCACATCCCGGACGCTGCTGCGCTCGAACCGCTGACCACTTCATCGATGACGGCATTGAAGCGGAAGTCCTCCACGCCGCCCCCGCCGTATTCAGCAGGAACCGCCATGCCGAGTAGGCCCGCGCGCCCTGCCTTGGTGAACATGTCCCGGCTTACCTTGCCCTCGGCGCTCCAAGATGCATGGTGTGGCGCGATCTCGGTGTCGACGAACTGCCGGACCGAGTCCCTGAACAGGTCATGCTCCGATTCGAAGATCCTGCGCTTCATCCTCATGCCTCCTGCGCCGTGACATCTACACGGTACCGTGGAGCGACACGGCAGGAATCGCTGGAGCGTCGAGCGTATATACCCCTAGGGGGTATCATGAAGGCATGCAGATTCCCCAGGACACGCGCGACGACATGATCAAGAGACTCCGCCGTATCGAAGGACAGGTGCGCGGACTCCAGAAGATGGTTGAAGAAGGCCGCGACTGCAACGACACCCTGACTCAGTTCTCCGCAGCGGACAGGGCTCTGTCACGTGCTGGATTCAAGTTCCTCTCAGCAACGATGGAGCAGTGCCGACTCCACCCGGATGAGGCGAAACGGTCCGGCTACACGCCTGAGAACATCGAGAAGATGTTCCTACGCCTGCGCTGATCAGCCAACAGTCTTTGTACCGGACGCAGGCTACATCCCCGGCCCTGTCAGCTGCCCTGTGTAGTTGAACAGATCGTCGTAGACGACGGTCACACTCGCACCGGTCGCCTCAATGAAACCCGCGGCCACAGCAGCACGGTATCCACCCTGGCAGTGGACGAGAACCTCATCCCCTGAGAACGCTCCAGGATCAGTCGCGATGTCAACGAGGTGCCCAAGCCTGGCACCGGGAATCACACCGGCGAGGTGCTCGACCGGGTCGCGTACATCGACAACGACGCCGAGACCACTGCCGGGTTCACTGCTGAGGTCATCGGGTAGATCGGCGAATTTCACGACATCCATCGTCAGCAGGTCGCCATCGGTGAGAATGTCGAGGGTCTCCGGCTCGATTCGACCGACGATCGTGTCCCATCCAATCCGCAAGAGATGGGTTCGAACTTCCTCGACATCAGGCTTCGTACCGACGAGAACGACGGGGGAGTCCCATTCGAGCGTCCACCCCATGTAGACCGCGTCGTCGGTCGAGACCGGGAAGGACAGCGATCCGGCCAGGTGACCCGCCGCGTACTCCTCGAAGGGGCGCACATCGATGATCGGTGCATCGCCTACCTGATCGAGCGAGGTGAGGAGCGGAAGCTCTGCCGTGTGTGGTCTGCCTAGAGGGAGAAGGTTCGAAGGCGCCATGTGTTTGTAATAGACGGGGTACTGCTTGTAGCCCATCACCTGGCCCATCGCAAACGCTTCGAGGGAGGGGGCGATCAGCGCGGGGTTCCTGAGCTTCTCGAGCCCCACGGTGCTCGTCGTGTCCGCGACGTCAGACGCTGAGCAGAACGAACCGCTTCCGTGTGTCGGAGCAACGATCGACGGGTCCGGCAGCACGTCTGCGATTCGGTGTGCGGACTCGTACTGCCCCTTGAGGAGAGCTTCGGTGTGGTCGGGTCCGAGGAGATCTGAACGGCCGACAGCGCCAACGAGCATCGACCCGCCGGAGAAGATCGCAACCGGCCCGTCATCGGACTCGAGAACATACGACGTGTGGTTGTGGGTGTGGCCAGGCGTGTGCATGGCACGAACGACCCATCCACCGACGCCGACGGTATCACCATCAGTCAAGGCGGTGTGCTCGTACGTTGCACCGGTATTGGCTGGCAGCACGTAGGTTGCATTGTGCTCCTCCGCAAAGTGCTTGCCGCCACTGACGTAGTCGTTGTGGATGTGCGTCTCGAAGACCGCCTCGAGGCTCGCATCGATGCCGTCCAGGACCGCCTCGAACCGGTCGAGGTCGCGTTGGATGTCGATGGCCACTGCCTCGTCGCCGACGACGATGATGTACGAGTGATCGCCGAGGCTTGCTGTGCTGATCTGCTTTACGAATGCCCTCGTGTTGGGAGTCGAGAGATCGATGATCATAGGAACCCTTTCGATACGGTCGGCGCTAGGTTACTATACCCCCCTGGGTATTTCTCGAAGATAGGAATTGCAACGTGCTCAACACTCACCCCAACACTATCGAACACGTCCCTGCATACAACTGGGAATCATGGAGAGATGACAACGAGGCCGTCGTCATCGACGTGCGCGAACCGCTCGAATGGACATCGGGTACGCTCCCCGACTCCCTCACGATCTCGCTCACATCGCTCCCCGCTGCCGCGTCGACAATGGACAAGGAGACTCCTGTGCTCCTCGTGTGTGCCACAGGCGTACGCAGCGTCACCGCAGCAGCCTGGCTTGCTTCGATGGGCTTCACGAAGGTCGCATCGATGGCTGGCGGCGTCGTGGCACTCGGATATCGCTGATGTTCGGCCGCAAGAAACACGCCGTCGACGTGCGCAGCGCACATCACATGGTGACGAACGACGGCTGGGTCATCGTCGATGTGCGGACCAGGCCCGAACGCAAACAGGGTGGTGCGGCAGGATCCATCCACTACAGCCTCGACTCGCTCAACCAGCGCATACCCGCACTCAAAGGGAAGAAAGTCCTGGCGATCTGCCGGAGTGGCAATCGCTCGGGAACCGCTGTCAGGATCCTTGAGCGCAACGGTATCGAGGCCATGAATGTCAGAGGTGGCATGATCGCGTGGGATCGCGCAGGTCTGCCCATCAAGAAAGGGAAATAGCCCCATGAAGAACCGAATGAAACTGCTCCTTGCGACCGCCGCACTGGGCGCTGTCGTCCTCGCCGGCTGTTCATCCGCAGCGACCGCTGCTGTTGAAACCGTTGCACCCGCAACCGCTGCCGAGATCATCACGACGGAGTCAGACGAGGTCGTCCTCGACATCCGCACTCCCGAGGAGTTCGACGAGGGTGTCATCGAAGGCGCTATCAACATCGACTTCTACGCAGCAGACTTCGCAGCCCGACTCGACACGCTCGACAAGGACGCCCACTATGTCGTGTACTGCCGTTCCGGCAACCGGTCAGGACAGGCGAACAGCACCTTCGAGGAACTCGGCTTCACGAACGTCACAGAGATCGACGGCGGCATCGCCAACTGGTACAACGCAGGCCTCCCCGTCGTCCTCCCCTAGGACTCTGGCGTAGTTATCGGCCATATATGGCCGATAACTACGCCGAAGTCCTGATGGGGTCACGCGGCACTAGCATCCGTGTCGCATGATCTTTTCTGATAGAACCATCAAAGAGGCGATCGCCGAAGGGCGGATCGCTATCGATCCGTTCGACCCGTTGATGATCCAGCCATCGAGCATCGACCTGCGCTGCGATCCGAGTTTTCGGGTGTTCGAGAACCACAAGTACGCCGTGATCGATCCAAAGGCACCCCAGGATGACCTGACAACGGGGGTCACTGCGACCAGGGGCGCCCCATTCATCCTCCATCCAGGCGAGTTCGTGCTCGGCTCGACGCTCGAGTCGATCCAACTCGCGGACGATGTGGTCGCCCGCCTCGAAGGCAAGTCGAGCCTCGGGAGGTTGGGACTGCTGATCCACTCTACGGCCGGGTTCATCGACCCAGGGTTCAAAGGACAGGTCACACTCGAACTGTCCAACGTCGCGAACCTGCCGATCGCGATCTATCCGGAGATGAAGATCGGACAGATCAGCTTCTATCAGATGACGACACCCGCTGACGTGCCATACGGGTCTCCCGAGCTTGGTTCCAAGTACCAGGGCCAGGCAGGCCCGACGCCGTCGCAGATGCACAAGGACTTCGACACGGAATGACAGACAAGCGGCACGCCAGAGTTGGGGCGATCATGATCGACTGCCACGACCCCGCTGCGCTCTTTGCATTCTGGTCCCGGATCGTCGGGGTAGAGATCGAACACCGCTATCCGGCGTACATCTTCACGACGACACTCCCCGGAAACAACATCCGCCTTGCGTTCCAGCAGGTTCCTGAGGACAAGATCGTGAAGAACCGTCTCCACCTCGACCTGGCACATCCGGAACCGGAGAACTTCATCGCACAGGTCGAGTCGCTCGGCGGCTCACGCATCGAGGACCATCGAACCGGCGACTTCTCCTGGACCGTCTTGGCCGACCCCGAGGGCAATGAGTTCTGCATCACCGCGGAGCACTGAACGACGGGGTCAGCTGAGCACCACGCCGGTCGAGCCGACAACGCCCTCGGCTGGCAGAACGACAGACCGTTTGCAGTAGCCCAGCGCTACACCGTATCTACTCACGACGGAAGTCACCGTTCCAACGGACTCCCCGTCAACCATCACTTCGGCTGTCTCCACTACGTCTGCACCCGATTCGAACGTGATCTGAACGAGACGGCGTGGCGGCGCAGCGTCGCGGTAGTGAACCCGCGCCACGAACTCCTGGCCCGTGTAGCAACCTTTGTCGAAATCGACCGTGTGTTCAACGATGCCGGTCATCGCCGGGGTCGCCTTGCCGTCGATCTCGGCCTCCCCAGGCCACTTCGCACCGATACGAATAGCATCGAGCTCTCCCTGTGTGAGCGCGCCAACATCCGCTGGTACCTGGACATCGGGACCCACCTCGTCGAGTGCTTCGATGTCGCCCCACGGCAGCGTCGCCATGATCGGCGCATCTCCCTCGACGCCAAGAGCCCCTTCTCCACGCCAGGCAACTCCCGGCCACGTCTCCTGAGTGAAATCGACGTCCATCCGGAAGAGGGGGCCGTCGAGTCGCTGGCGTACACGGTCGCCGTCGCCTGAGGCAGCATCCAGTATGAAACCATCGACTGTCCGCGTCACCCTGATCATCGCCTCGATCTCACTCCTGGGTGTGAGGATGAAGGACCACCTCGATCTTCCTCGCGGGAGCGACAGAACATCCTGGGAGAGCTGCGACTGGATGTACTCCGGGGCATCGTCACCCGTGATGATCACAACATCGCGATGGATCGGCGTCGCCGTCAGGTTGGTAGACATGCCAATAGGGTACGCAGGTACGGCGCTTCGGTCGGCGGCACCGTCGCTCACCGGTTCGGATGGTCCCTGTCGATGATCCCTGTCTCAAACGCCGTTCCCTCGGTGAGCCACAGTGCGAGTTCATCACGTCCCGGGAGATGAAGCGCACCCGACTCCACGAAGTAGGCAGTGTCAACGAACTCGATCGCCTTCGGATCATGCGTTGCCACCACCACGGTCGTGCCCGCATCGGCGATCTCGCGCAACATCGTGAAGATGCCCGAACCCGTGGCAACATCGAGTTCACCCGTCGGTTCGTCGGCGAGGAGATACTCTGGCTCATGCACGAGCGCCCTGGCGATCGACACGCGTTGCTGTTCGCCGCCGGACATCTCATCGGGGCGGTGGTTCATCCGCTCGGACATGCCCACAGCGGTCAAAGCTGTCTCGACTCTGGTCCTGGCTCTACGCCCGCGCTGGCCGTTGAGCCTCATGGAGACATCGACGTTCTCCCTCGCAGAGATCAACCTGATCAGGCTTGCAGACTGGAACACGAACCCGAGCCTGGTTCTGCGAAGCTTCGCCGCATCACCTTCGGACAGACCGTCCACTCGTTCACCGTCCATCCATACTTCACCGGAATCCGGGTTCTGCAGAAGCCCGAGCATGTGCAGCTGGGAAGTCTTGCCTGAGCCCGACGGTCCGAACAGAGCGACGAATTCCCCGGTCCCGACGGCGAGGTCCACGTCACGGGCACCTACGGCGCCGTTGGGATATCGCTTCGAAACCCGTCTCAACTCAAGACTCATCGAGGTTCTCCCTTTCAATGAGGAGGCCCTCGGGCACGACCTTGACCCGTGCCTGGTCGCCGATCCCTGATTCGATCAACAGATCCCGCGGGAGTCGGATCATGCCGCGCTCGTCGATCGAGACGAGTTCGGACGATCCCCGCCTCGATTGGGTCGCGATTCTGCCATCGACGATGCGCACGACGCGATCCGTGCGTTGCGCAATGGCAACGTCGTGGGTCACGACCAGCACAGACAGGCCGGTCTCTTCCGAAAGCCGTTTCAGCAGGTCGAAGACCTCGAGCGATGTCTCCGTGTCGAGTTCGCCGGTCAGTTCGTCTGCGAGCAGCAGACGAGGTGCTGGCGCGAGGGCAATGCACAGCGCCAATCGTTGCTGCTCTCCGCCCGAAAGCGTGCGGATCGGGGCGTGCGCCTTCCCCCGCATACCAACGGCCTCCAGGAGGGCGAGGGCCCGTTGCCTGCGTTTCGAACTGCCGATGCCGCCGAGGAGTAGCGGCAGTTCGACGTTCCGCACGACGTCGAGATACGGCACGAGATTGCGGGTGAAATCTTGCCACACCATCCCGACATCCCTGCGGTAGTAGGTGGGGACATCTCGTCCCGACATGTCCGTGAGGTCTCTGTCTGCCACGACAACGGCTCCAGCGGATGGCTGCTCGAAGCCGGCAAGGATCGTGAGAAGCGTGGACTTCCCGGCACCCGACGCTCCAACGATCGAGACGAACTCGCCTTCCTCCATCGTGAAGTCCAATCCGTGGAGCGCGACAACCTCGAGATTCCCTTGTTTGTGGATCTTGATGAGGTTCGTGCAATCAACGACCTGTGCCATCAGCGCTCGACCTCCCTGAGGATCTCGCTCATCTTTCGGGCAGACACCCGTCGGGTCGCCCACGCGACCGAGGCGATGAGCAGCGCACCGACCAGCACGATGTAGGCAACGAGTTGGACCATCGGGATCGACAGGAAGATCGATGGCTCGATCACCTCCGCCGACTCACCGAGTTGGAAGAAGGGCAGCATCACGAAAACGAGAAGTATTCCGCCAGCCACCCCGATCACCGCTCCAAGTCCGATGACGACGGACTGTTCGAGGGCGAACGTTGTTCCGACGCTGGTTCGCTCGAAGCCGAGAGCGCGTAGAGTGCCCATCTCGCGGGCTCTCCTCGATACGGCTACGAGAACGTACCCCGTCACGCCTGCGAGGGCGAGAACCAGGCCGGTTGCAGCACCCACGAACAGGATCGCCACAAGCCCGACCTGGACTGGCCTGCTCGAGAATGCCGCTTCGGCCAAGCCGACGGTGATCACCTCCGT
>JBDLIR010000006.1:0-21545 GCA_039714815.1 Actinomycetota bacterium
CGGATACCGAACGGGAAGATCGCGCCGCACCCATTCGGGAGGAGTTCCGTCGCGAGGTCGCGGTCCGGGTGGCTGTCGAGTTCCGGGTACGCGACCCAGGAGACCTCAGGCGCCTGGTCCAAGAACGCGACGACCTTGCGGGTGTTGTCGATGTGGCGGGCCATTCGCACCGGTAGGGTTTCGAGCCCCTGGAGGAGGTAGAACGCTGTCTGGGGCGTCATCGAGGCGCCGAAGTCCCGCAGACCCTCCACCCGTGCCCGCATGAGGAACGCCTGGGTTCCGAACTCGTCGGCGAACTCCAGGCCGTGATACGACGGGTATGGCTCGGTCAGCGTCGGGAACTTGCCCGAAGCGTGCCAGTCGAAGGTTCCTCCATCGACGAGCACGCCGCCGATCGCGATCCCGTGCCCCCCGATGAACTTCGTCGCGGAATGCATGACGAGGTCGGCTCCGTGGTCGAGCGGGCGGAACAGATACGGCGAAGCGAACGTGTTGTCGACCATCAGCGGAAGCCCTGCCGCATGGGCGATGTCAGCCACCGCGGGGACGTTGAGGACTTCGAGTGCCGGGTTACCGAGGGTCTCTCCGTAGATCAGGCGGGTCTCAGGGCGGATGGCCCCTGCGAACGCTTCGGGGTCGCGTGGGTCGACGAAGGTGGTCGTGATCCCCGCAACCCGCGGCAGTGTGCTGGCGAAGAGGTTGTGGGTGCCACCGTAGAGAGACCCGGACGAGACGATGTGCGCCCCCGTTCCCATGAGCGTCGGGATGGCGAGGAAGAGGGCAGCCTGGCCGCTGGCCGTCGCAATCGCACCGACGCCTCCTTCCAGCGCCGCGACGCGCTCCTCGAACGCTGCGACGGTCGGGTTCGAGATCCGCGAGTAGATATGTCCCTGACGTTCGAGGTTGAACAGCCCGGCAGCGTGGTCGACGTCCTCGAACAGGTACGACGTCGTTTGATAGATCGGCACGGCCCTGGCGTGGTGGTCCGAGTCTGGTTCGTGACCTGCGTGGAGGCTCAGCGTGTCGAACCGGAGGTACCTGGGGTCTGCCATCGTGACCCGCACGATACACGCCCCGGATCTTCAGCCTGCGCTGTCAGCGGTTCCTGGCGGCTCCGATGCGCATGAAGAGCTGCCGCATCGGTTGGTAATTGTCGTCTTCGCAGGCACACAGGCCCTGTTCTTCGAGTTCTGCCTCGATGGTCTTGAGTGCCCGCATCAGGACGGGTTGCAGGTGCCCCGGTATCGATCCCGAGACGTTGATGCAGCCACACTCCTCAGCCTCGAACACGAGGAACTCGAGGGCAGCCTCGAGATCACCGAGACGCTCGCCTGCGATGAAGATGTTGTTGTCATGTTCCATGCGTCGAACGTATCGCACGGCACTGACAGAAACGGCGCCGGTGGTCGATTCTGCGGCTGATCATCGCACAGCCGCAAGCTGCGTCGCATGTCGAGCGATACCCCTTCAGTCGAAGAACTCGACCCGGGTTGAGCCCTCCGTCTGAAGGGGTATCCAATGCCTCGTTATGGCCTGTTTGCGTCACCTTGCGTGTAGTCGCACACACCGGTCGGGAAGATCGTCTCGAGTGCGGCGACCTGTCCGGCATCGGGCGTCCAGGTTCCGTAATCGCCCCTCGCAACGGCGGCGGCTACCGGCATGAGCTCACAGACGAACACGTCACCCGAGATCGGTCCGCCGGCCTCGATGCGTGACGTCGAGAACACAGGCAACTCCTCGGCGCATGACCCCGCGGGCCCGTCGTCGAGGATCCCCGCCCACACGTCGTCTCCGCTGTCGATCAGGTTGCCTTCGGCGTCGAAGCACGAGTCGACCGCCGCGGCGGGCTTGTTTCCTGCCACACCGCGGTGAGGCTTCGCTTCGATGTTGCGCATCCACTCGTCGATGACCTCGAATGCCATCGGTGTCTGGTCGAAGGTCTCCACTCCGTCGGCCACGTCGGTGAACCAGACGACCTGGTTCGATGCGTCGCCGTCAAAGTTGAGCAACCGTTGGCGACTCGCAAACGACTGATGTGAGTTGTGCATGTCGAGTTCCCGCTCGAGGTAGTTCCTCCAGTCGATCATCGGGATGTCGATGTCGCCGATGTTGACGTGGCCGTGCGTGTACGCCGCCTCCACGGCGCCGGCATCTGCAGTTACCCGCGGTGCGGGCGTGATCCCGCCATCGGGTGACAGGTTCATGTTGCGCACGCTCCACGGGTCGATGAGGTTCGGCCAGATATCGGGGAACGGTTCCAGACCGGCGAGATCAGCGGGATCCGGGCAGAACGCCTCGATGAACGGGCAGCCCTCCTGCACCATGTCTGGTTCGTTCTTCCACGAACCCGCGTTGGCGTTGAGGTCGAGGAACTGCTCGGGTGTGATCGAGCCTTCTGCGACTGCGTTGAGCCCGTACTGGACACCCTCATTGCTCCACGTGCGTGCAGCGAAACCGTCACCGTCGACGCCATAGATGTTCACGGCGTCCGCGAAGTGGGTCCACTCGACGGATGCCTGCTCGGCGGGCGTGATGCCTGGCGCTGTGCCGAAGTGCGGGTTGAGCACGAGCGCTGAGAGGCCCATCCACCCTTCGATGCATTCAGACGATCCCGCCGGATATCCCGGTGGCATCGCCGCTGCACGTTGGTTGTCCACCCCGTTCCACGCTGCCATCCCTTCGAGGAGCGTGCGGTTCTCCCAGTCCGCCCACATCAGGTCTCCACCGAACAGACGCGTGTCCATCCACCACTCAAGCAGTTCACAGTCGCCGACGTGGATCGATTGCGACACCATATCCGGGTACGAGTACTGGGGGATCGCCGCGTCGATGAGGCCCTTGTGGTTCTGCGCGTAGACGTACTGCTGGATGCCGCCACCGGAGGCGCCGACACCGACGGTGTAGTCCGGGTTGCCGTACTCAGTCACGAAACGGTCCTTCACCATGACGGCCGTCTCACCGCCGAGTTCGAGGTTGTAGTGGGTGCCGGTCTTGGTCCCCGTCGAGTACACGACGGCGTAACCCTTGCCAAGGCCGTGGTCGTACAGCATGCGTCTCTGGGAAGGGTCACCCTGATAGTGGCCGACCGCGACGCCGCCCTGGAAGTAGTAGATCAGGCGATCGTTCCACACCGAGAGGTCCGGCGTGTCGGCGTCCTGCGTCTCGGGGGACAGCACAGCGATCGAGTAGATGAACCGGTTGATCGTGCCGCGTTCCCAGCGCACGATGTAGTCAACGGTGTCGCCGTCCATCGTCTCGGTCGTTGCCATGTCCGTAGGCTGTGGGCCCGACGGGTCGTAGTCGGCCCACGCGCCGCCCGTCGTGCGGTACTTGAACGAAACGACGGTGTCCATGGTGCAGTTGTCGTCGATCGGACCGCCGAGTTCCGCTGCCCCGTAGTCGTCGGGTGTCGAGCAGAAGAACGGGTCCTGGTGGGGGCCGGAGAACATCGGGCCTTCAACGGGGTGGTTGGTCAGGGTGATCTCGGCCTTCGCGGTGCCGAGGGTGGCCGCTCGCGGTGAGGACCGAACGTAGACGGCCACGGTGTTGTCTCCGATGTCGAGGTCTGTTACGACACCTTCGATGTCTCCGTCACTGTTCCTTGCGAAACTCGCAGTCTGATCGTCGCCGTTGACGAGGACGACCGTCTTGCCGTCGAGGCCTGCGGGAACCTGGATGACGAGACGGGCGGTGTCTCCAGAGACCTGGTCTGCGTCACTCGACACGACGTCGATCGAAAACGCCCGTTCGTCCTGTGGCGATGCCTGTGCTGTGAACGGGATCAGGGCGGCGACCATGGCAATGGCTACCACCATCAACGTGCGAAATCGAATACGGACCATGAGACACTTTCCTCACTCTGGATCGATACTTCCCCAAGTCCACCATAGTGATTCGCATCGGGCGATGTCATCTGGCTGTTGATAGCCCCATGTGCCACCATGTACGTCGGAAAAGCACCGATGCGCCAACGGGCATGGAGCCGACACGTGAACATCGCAACGAACCGGATCGTCGAACGGGCAGCGCTCGAGGAGTTCATCCGCCCGCGCCACCAGGGAGTCCTGCTCACGACCCGCCGTGATGGCAGCCCCCAGGCTTCGCTCGTGACGATGGGCCTCGACACGGCCGGACGGGTCGTCGTGTCGAGCTATCCCGAGCGGGCCAAGGTGCACAACATCCGCCGCAACGCTCGGGTGTCGATGGTGGTGATGTCCGACGACTTCGGCGGCGAATGGGTCCAGGTCGACGGCACCGCAGAGGTCATCGATCTCCCGGATGCCGTTGAACCCCTGGTCGAGTACTTCCGGGTGATCTCTGGCGAGCACCCGGATTGGGACGAGTACCGCCAGGCCATGGTCACCCAGGGCAAGTGTCTGATCCGCCTCACGATCGACCGCTGGGGCCCCATTGCCAAGGGCGGCTTCCCTGCCAGGCTCGCGGAGCCGACCTAGCCGCGTACGTCAGGTCGATGCGGCGCGGCGGTTGCATGGGTTGCGGGACTGCCGTCGACTGTTCTGGAGCCGCTCGGCGCGCACCGTGAGTGATGGATGTGGCATAGTACGGAATCGGTGAGACCCTGTAGATTGTGACGACTCCTCCAGCCTCCGATCCGATCGACATTGGCCGTGCGTTGGTCAACTCGTCTTCCCAGCGCGGCGACCCCGGTGGTATAGAAGCAGCGGTCTCAACAGCGATCGATGCCGGGGGCAACGTTGTTGTGATCACCGGTGCTGGAGTCTCGGTCCCTTCGGGCCTGCGTCCCTACCGTGGAAAGGGCGGGCGGTGGACAGAGGAGGGTATGTCTGCCATGTCGATGGCGACGGCCTCCTACTTCTTCGCCAACCAGGAGCAGGGCTGGGCGTGGAATCTGGTGAGGCGAACCGAAGTGATGCGTGCAGAACCGAACGATGCACATCATGCCATCGTTGAGCTGGACCGTATCCTGGGCGACCGGTTCGTGTTGGTCACTCAGAACGTGGACAGGCTCCATCTACGGGCGGGGAGTTCGCCTGAGCGCACGGTCGAGATCCACGGCTACCTCGAAGGCATGCGCTGCACCGGTAGGTGTCATGGGGTGATACCCGTGCCAGACGAGTTCGACGGGTGGTCACCGGACGATGAGCTCACCAGCGACCACCTTGGACTGCTCACCTGCCCTGTGTGCGGGCTCCCTACGCGTCCCCATGTACTGATGTTCGATGAGATGTACGACGAGGAGAACTACGGAGTGGATACAGCCAGGCGAGCGGTGACGGGTGCTTCACTCTGTATCACCGTCGGTACGTCCGGAGGTGTGCCCGTCGCGGAACGCCTCGCAGAGATCGCCCTGACAGCCGGAGCAACTCACGTGGACATCAACCCGGACAACAACAGTCTCCGCCGCTTTGCGTTCCGGGTCGGCGGATACGCCATTACCAGGGACGCCGCGTCGGGGCTGTCGACGATCGTTGACGTAGCACGAAGATCCTGAGTCCGTGGTTGGGTCACCGGTATCGGTCGGATGCCAG
This sequence comes from Actinomycetota bacterium, assembly GCA_039714815.1. Classification (GTDB taxonomy): domain Bacteria; phylum Actinomycetota; class Acidimicrobiia; order Spongiisociales; family UBA5794; genus JAMBLL01. The sequence goes on from JBDLIR010000006.1 coordinate 5,511, forward strand.
CCCGACCGCTGCGGGAATCGTGAATCCCGAGGCGCACCTGGTCGGGAAACTCGGGTCGACATGCGCTTGTTTCGCAACGCGCCGTCAGGTCGCGGCACTGATCCTTGGATCGATCCAGGTCAGACCGGGGAATCTGGCGAAGTCTCCGTCCGTCGATACCCACTCCGCGCCCGACTCGATTGCGATCGCAGCGAGATACGCATCAGGAATGAGGTTGCCGTTTGCCGAGGCCCCGATGGCCAGGTCGGTGAAGATGCCCCAGTGGCGATTTCCTGGTTCGATCAGTGTTGTTTGCGGCTGTGCTCGGAGGGCCTCAACGAACTCCAACGCATCGTCGAGGGGAGTTGGAGTCTTGAAGACTCTTGCGTGGGTCGACACGCGCAGGAATCCACTAAGAACGATTGGTGTGAGCCCGAATGCGGCCGGGCTTTCGAGTGTCGCGTCGAGGAACTCACGACACGGTTGGTGATGTTTAGCGTCTGCCCGATGGGCGTTCACGAGCACGTTGACATCGAACAGCTTCATGCGTTCTCCATCAGGTCCCGCAGGGCCGCAGAATCATCGAGATCCACGCCAGGCAGCGTGCCGTCGCCTGCGAAGACCGGAACGCCGGATGGCGTTGTCTGCTTGACGGTGTCACGCATGATCAGCTGGCGTCTGATGGCCTCTTCGATGAACGCCGTCATGGTCTGGCCTGATGATGCAGCCGCAGCCTTGCAGGCGTTCAAGAGCTCGTCGTTCATGCGGATCGTAGTTCTCATGCATCAAAACATATCAAGCAGACATAAACATGTCAACGCTGCAACCATCTCTTTCGATACCCGGTGGTCTGGGATTACCGTGGACGCCCTATCGACCTGCCGGTGATCATCGACGTGACACGGTGCCGGCAATCGGCACGGCGCTGTGGTTCGTTCACTCGTATCGGCCCGCGTAGACTCGACGGTCCTCTTCTGGGCGTGCGCTAGACCTACTTGAGATCGGCGAAGGCGCTGGCAAGCGCGGCATGGAGTTCTGTAACCAGAGCGGGATCCCATTCGGAGCGGTCTGCCCTGAGGAAGGATGTGTGATCGATCCGGTTGTCGAAGACCGCTGCGGGAATCGTGAATGTGGCTTCCCCGGTCTCGACCTCGATGGCATGCCCGCCCCCGCGTTCGAGCAGCCACTGGAAATCGTCGACGCCATAGTCGCCTCGCATCACGACATCGGGCACACCGTGGTGGAGAATCGACGCGTCCCCTTCCAGACCGGGAACCGCACGATCCCGGTTCCGGCGCCGGCTCTCGTCGGGTGTCACCCACACGTACAGCGCGGCTGCCCGGCCGAGAATGTCGTCCGACAGGTGGCGGAGAGAGAAGGCGTAGCCATGCGGGTCGGGGAGAGGCGGGTGCGTCCCTTCCGGGCCACCTCTGGCGAACTCGATGAGAACGGTCGAGATTCCAGGCTGGTAGTCGGCAAGTGTTGCGGCCATCTCGCGAGCGTGTTCGGCGACCTCTTCGTCGAGCGCTCCAGCCAGCAATGCAAGCATCCCGTCGGACAGGCCAACGAACGGCGGATTCAGGCCAACGATCGTGCGTGCACGGTCGAATCGATCGAGCAGCCATACGGTCGGCTCGTCCGGCACCGACGGCCTGGTTCCGAGCGCGGCGTAATCCTCGTTGACGAGTTCGATCAGCGTCGCCCAATCCCCGCCATCGAGGAACGGTTCGCGATCCGACCCAAAGAAGACCGGTGGTCCTCCATGGAGCCGGATCTCTTCGCTGACCCGTCGCATGAAGTGGACGTACGGGTAGTCATCGAGCTGTACCGTCGGCCCGAGAGCGAAGTCGCTGGAGGCCACGTCGGCGTCTACCGACGCCAGGTATCGGCGCAGTTCGGATTTGCCGGAGGCAGGAAGGGCCAGCAGCAACAGTGTGTCGATATGCGGTTCCATCGTTTCACTTTACGGTCGGGAGCAACCGATTGAACCACTCTCCGTGCCGACCTGGCGGGATCAGCTGAGGTGGTCGATCGCTCGCTGCTCAGACCAGTACCGGTGCTTCTTCCATCCACGCGGGACGAACGAGATGTGGGATCCGTTCGTCGTGAGCTCGATCGTGACGCTCGGCGCCAGATTCTCAGCATGCGGATATGAGTGCGACTCGAGCATGTAGTCGTCCTTGGCAAGGACGACGAGGAGTGCTGTGGTCGTCGAGGTGGCTAATGCGGTCAATGTGGCGGCCTTCTGCCAGTACTGCGAGGCACCGGGATACTCGTTGAATTCGCTGTTGATGTAGTGATCTGCCTCAGAAGCCACACGCACGTTCCTGTACGCCTTCACATCGTCACGAGTCACCACGCCTGTGCTGCTCGCCTTGCGTTTCACGAGCTTCTTCATGCTGCGTTTCGCCAATGGAGAGATCGCAAGGCGGCCCGCGATGCTTGTGCTCCAGTGTTCGACCGTCGCTCCGAAAGCGATCGGTGGCGAAAAGACCACAGCCTTCGAGACTGGATTGTCTCCGAGTGCGCAGACATATTGGATGACGATGTTCGCCCCGAGACTCAACCCGACGAGTGAGATGTCGTCGTAGTCCCTGCCGAGGCGGTCCACTGCGGCACTGAGGTCGTCGAAGCCGTATCCGCTGTATGTCCTACGCACAGAGGTCGGGTTCGTGCCAGTGTCGCGATACACCCAGACGGCAACATCCCAACCCTCCTCGTGGAGCGCCCGTGCCATGCCACGTGTCGGTTGCGCGTATGCCCCGCCGTTCAGGCCGGGTGCGATGAGCGCGACCTTGTCACCGCATTTGCCCGCCTCGACCCGCCACCACGCCAGTTCAAAGAAACTGCCAGCGACGTTGGGAGGGGTATCGACCCGTTCGAACGGTTCGTACGGTGGCTTCGGGACCTTTCGGAGGCCGTTCGCCCACAGATACATCGCAACGTTGTGGCGGAGGAGGAGAGGAGTGGTGTAGTCCAATCGATCAACGACAGGCATGTCACGCCCTCCGCATGTGGGACTCGGCGTACACACCTGACCTCGAACGCAACAGAGGGTCCTCCGATGCGTAGAGGCCGTCGGAGAGGCGGGTCGGGTCGAACATGAGCGTATCGAATTCGCTGGCGGTCCGCCCACCGTCGAATGCCCTAGCGTCGAGCACGGTGTCGAGTACGAGTGTCGCCACACGGATGCGCGTTACGGGCTTCCAATCCGCGATGGGGTTGATGACTTGCTGCCGGATCCCCGTCGGCACATTTGGCCAATCGACGAGACGCTCCCATTTCCATGGCAGCATGAATATCAGATCGATGTGGAGCGGGGCGCCCTTATCGACGCGTTCGGCGATGTCGCGGTACCTGCCGAGCACGCGTCCAGGGGAGCGGGCTTTGTGGCCGGTCCCGTCGTCGGAGATCTCGAGGCGATATCGGTACGGCACCCGGACCGTTTCGCCTGATTCCAGGCGACGGTCGGCGAAGAACGTGTGGATGCCCCAGTAGCTGTTGCCAAGGAGCGGACTGTTGGCTCGCAGCATCGAACCGATCGCGTTCGCCATCCCGTGCACGCTGGCCTTACCCGCAACGGCCGCGAGGCCGAACGCTCCCAGTCCGATGGCGATCTCACGCGGTCCGCCGTTCATCCGGCCCAGGAACATGGCGAAATCGTCTGCGCTGCGGAACATGAATGGATGCGTGTTCAGCGCAACGAGGTCGCTGAAATCGGAAGCGTCGTCGCTGGCCTGGATCCGCACTGAGATCCCGTGGAGGTCGACCCACAGGTCCTTGATCCCCGACATCATGGGTGACAGTCGAACCACCACCTCGGGTTCCGTGCGGTGGAAGACCGGTGAAGTGAACCGTTCTGAGCCTGGCCACGCCTTCAGTTGCCCACGCAGGAAGAGCCCTGCGGTGTGTGCCGGCCGGCCACCTGGGAGATTGGTCGGGTCGACCTTCTTGTGGAGGTCAACGGATCGAACGGAAGCACGAGCCGATTCGACGGTCAGCGCTCGCTCGTCCGTGCCCTTGGGTCCCCGGTCGAGTCTCGTTGTCGTGTTATCCCTCATTCTTTGACTATACCGATGCGATCCGAGGGCGGGGGAGGGAACGAAGATGGTGGTGGCGCCCAGGTGATCGCTCGGATAGTGTTCGGGAGGAGCACTGCGCTGGCGGGGGCTAGCACGAGGAGTCGAGGGGGAGTCGATGGCAGATAGTCAGGGCGTGACCCTCGTCACGCTCGCCCCGACGGGGTTGGGGCGGTTCAAGTTGTACGTGCTGCTGCGGTGGGCGCTGCGCTACCGCTCGGTGACGAGCACCGTCCGCAGGTTCAAAGGCCGTTCCAAGGTTGGCGCTGGCCCCGAGATCACGCTGGAGGCCCTCAACTTCATCCACTTCGGTAGGTGGATCCTCGCCCAGAAACACCCGGTGCGTGCGTGGCGTTCTCCTGGTCTGCCACGGTTCGATGGACAGCCAGCTGAAAGGCCTGACCATGGCTTCATGGTGTTCACATCGAACTTCGATGACGAATGGCCAGCATATGTCGATACGTTCATGGAAGCGTCTCTCGATGACCTCGGGGTGTTCTGGGACAAGACACCGGGCTGGACGGAACCCAGCAAGGCAGGGTTCGAAGGTTTCTTTGAGTTCGTCGATGATCACGCGATCGACCATACGCACTACTACGCCGCGTTCCCCAGGCTCGCCACGGCAGACATCAAAGCCGCGCTCGCCGTCGACCGGCACGTCAGGAGCTTTGCGATCGACACCTCAGGGATGAGCGGTGCCGCGTGGAACCGTGCGTTCGACCTTCTCGTGAGCAAGCTCCAGCACAGTGTTGGCTACATCGCTCTGGCTCCGTCGACCTACCCGCTCCCCCTGCGGTTCGTTGCCGGTGGAGGAGACCACTTCAGTGTGACGTCGATCGCCCCCTTCCCCGTTGAGCGTGTTGGCGACCTGGCTCAGAAGATCCAGGCGTACACGAACCATCATTCCAGTCCCTTCGCAGCGGTGGCCGGGACGCACTTCGCACGCCTGACCTTGATCAACGACGTCCATGATGGCAACAAGAAGCGCCAACTCGAGTCTGGATACGTGCTGATGAGCGCCGATGCTGATAGTCAGCCCGGTCAAGGCGCTGCGTGGCTGGGTGAACTCTTCGACGTATGGTCGAACATCCATCCAACTGGCACACCGGAATCCCTGGTCGATCTTGTGTGGGGTGATTGCTACGGTTTCGCTCCCAACCGCAGCAGACAGCAGTTCCTCGACTACATCGCAAGAACGTCCTTCAAGCCGACGGTGCCTTTCGCCGACTACCCGGGAACATCACTGTGGGACATCCATCGAGCGTTACATACGCACCGGTGGTTCACTGATTTCGTGTTCGCTCGTGCCGGTGGCGGCGGACCAGGGCAGGCGGATTTCGACGATCTGATGTCCGCGAGTTTGCCCGTGGACCCGCCATGAACCGCGACGCACCGGACCGCGCGAACATCCAGGCGAACATTCTGCGCGGAACGAAGAGGTGGGGATGCGCGTGCTACGTCTTTCTTCGGATCGAAGATCGGCAAGGTGCTGCTGAACTCGTCAAGGAACTTCTCTCCAGCCAGCTTGTAGGCACAGCAGCATCCGTATACCCCAACGTCCCAGACACGAACATCAACGTCGCTTTCTCCCATGCCGGACTCACCCAGATCGACATGCAGATCTCCGACGCGTTGAGATACCAGCGGAAGTTCCTGATGCGTGCGCTTCAACACGACTCTGTCGTTGCTGCGCAAGACCACGGCGATCCAGGATCGGCGTTCGAGGGCGGAATGTTCTCCGCAGACCTCGGCGACACATGGCCCATACGCAGCGGCGACACCTATCAATGGCCAGACAACTCCGATGCGAACGCCTGGTGGACGGATGACACGGATCCGAAACCGTGGAGAGACGCCGACGAGTGGCCGCACCTGCTCGTGTGGATCAGCGCCGCATCGAAGGAGGCACGCGGAGGAGCGCTCGACACAATCCGGGCGTGGATCGACGCAAATGGCGGTGTAACCGAGATCGGATGTCAGCTCGCAAAAGCGCACGACGGTCCAGCAAAGGCGCACGACGGTCCAAGGGAGCATTTCGGGTTCGTCGACGGTGTGAGTCAGCCAGCCGTCGAGGGATTCCGGCCAGGCAACCCGGGCGACGGCAAGCTCAGCGCCCGGGGGTGGCAGGGCCTCCCGGTCGGCGAGTTCATCCTCGGCTACCCCGACGAGGGATACGGGCCGTCCAACCGCCTGGACGTAGATCCGTTAGCGCGAGACGGCACGTTCCTCGTGTACCGCAAGCTCCGCCAGGACGTTGCCGCGTTCAGGAAGGCAAGTTCAGACATGGCAGGAGGCAGCGCTCTCACCGATGCGGAGATCGAAGCGAAGATGATGGGTCGCCGCCACGATGGCGGTCCACTGGTCGTGCCTTCCGGTGCACCTGACCCTCCCGCCGCGCCGTGGCTACGGAACGACTTCACGTACAGCAAGGATCCCGATGGGTCCAGCTGCCCGCTCGGCAGCCATGTCAGGCGGGCGAACCCGCGCGACGACCTCCATTTCGAGGGCAGACGCGTGAACCGACACAGGATCATCCGTCGAGGGATGCCTTACGGTGACCCCTACGACCCGGACAACGAGGACGACGACGGCAACCGGGGCCTCATCTTCATCGCGTTCAACGCCAGGATCGAAGACCAGTTCGAGTTCATACAGAAGCAATGGCTCAACGGTGGACGGGCGTTCCGGCTCGGCGACGACGCCGACCCGATTGCAGGGAACGGAGAGGACATCCGCATCGTGATCAACGGGGACAAGCCTGTGCTCCACTGTCAGCCGGAACCGTTCACCCGGTTTCTCGGTGGCGACTACTTCTTCGTTCCGAGCATCTCGACGCTCGAACAGATTGCATCGGGAACGTAGGTCATGGAATTCAAGGTTCTTGGTCCTGTCGAGGTTCTTCACGAAGGAGCGAAGATCGGTCTCACCCGGGACGGAGTCTCGGTGATCGCTCTGCTGCTCATGGCAGATCAACGACCGCTGTCGGTCGATGAGATCCTCGACGGCGTGCACGAAGCGCGGATCGAGAGCCCTGGGGGCCGCCGCGGCGACGCGGAGAGGCCATCGAAAGGATCGCTGCGGGTGCTCATAAACGGCATGCGCAAAGCGTTCGAGAGGGCGGGTGCCGGCGATCCCATAGAGACGGTCGACGGCGGCTACCGGATGCCGCTCGAAGGTCATCGATACGATGTCACCGAGTTCCTGGGTCTGCTGTCGGCCGCACGCCGACTGGCTGCGGTCGCTCCCGCCAGGAGCTTCGAAGCCTTCCAGGGAGCGAACGCACTGGTCCGGGGAGCGCCGTTCAGCGGGGAACCGGGCGTCGACGCGACGGCCGATTATCGCAGGGATGTGAGCATCGATGTACTCGTAGCGAGTCACGAACAGATCGAGCCGGCGGTCACGATCGGGCGGGGAAGCGAGTTCATCCACGACCTCGAGCTACTCATCCTCGACGATCCAGATGATGAACGTTTCCCGACATGGCTGATGACAGCGTTGTCGATGGCCGGACGTTATCCGGAAGCCGAACGCGTGTTCACCCAGTACGAGAAACATCTCGACACCAAGCACGCCGGCGCCACACCGTCAAAGGAGATCAACAACCTGTTCACCGCCGTGCTACGGCGCGAGGTGCCCCGGCCAGTGCCCAAACCTCCCCTCCCTGCGACGATCGTCGGTCCGAGCGAGTCCCTGGCAGTGCGTGACGAGTACATACCCGTCGAGACAGTCGGAAGGAAGAGCCTGCTCGCAGAACTCACCCGGGCAGACCCAGACCCTGAGACGATGTCGTGCGCGTACACGATCATGCGTGGCGAGGCAGGCATCGGCAAATCCCGTCTCGCGTACGAAGCAGCGCGCCTCGCCCATGAACGGGGAGCCATCGTTCTTCACGGCCGAGTGGAGCCTGACCTCCAGCCGCCGTACGGGCCGTTCGCCGAGATGATCCGATACCTTTTGCGCTACACGTCGGACCTGTCCGTCAATGATGCGGTTGGCCCTGGCGCCGCGGACCTTGCCCGCATCGTTCCAGAGTTCGAACCGCCCCAAGGGGTTCCAGTCCCTCCCGGGGACCTCGATCCAGCCACCGAACGTTTCCGCCTGCTCGAGGCACTCGTCGACTGGCTCGCAACGATGTCGAGATTCCACCACGTCGTCATCGTGATCGACGACATCCACGACGCCTCACCTGCGGTTCTTGAGGCGCTCCGCTACATAGCCCGCTCCCCGACGCGCATGGACGTGGCGATCTACGCGACCGCAAGGCCAGTGCGTGGAAGACTCGTCACCGGTTCGCACTTCGAGCGACATTGCCAGACGATGTCGAGACACATACTCGACGTAGGAGGACTCGACGTGGACGAGTGCTCCGAGTACGTGACGTCCGTGCGAGGTGAGCTCGATGACCGGGCACGCGACGTTGTTGGCCAGATCCACGCACTCTCACGCGGGAACCCGTTCCATGTAGCGAACATCCTGCGAAGTATCGAACGGCGAGGCCTCGCTGAGGTAACGGAAGGACGGTGGCATGTGGATGACGACTTCGTAGGTATCGAGGTGCCAACCGATGTCGCTGAGACGGTTGCTGAACGCTATGCGGGCCTGGACGAATCCGATATGGACATCGTGACGACTGCCGCAGTAATAGGTGCCGAGTTCGATGTTCCGCTGCTCATCGCCGCGACCGGACAACCAGCGTCGGACGTCGGTGGGTTGATCCGGAAGCTGTCCACCGAGGGTGTCGTCGAACCCGTGGAGGGCGTGAGCGGACACTGGCGCTTCAGCCACGACCTCCTGCGCGATGCGCTGATCGTTTCGGCGAGCCGTGAGGAGCAGGCGCCGTTCAACCTCCGGATCGCGGAGGCGCTGGACCGCTTGCGAGGCACGCGCCCTGATGCCCCGTTCCGCTCGCTCAGCTTCCACTACTACCGCTCGTTGTGGCTCGGGGACGTCGATGACCGTTTGGCTGACCGGGCACGCAGGGCGATCGAGTGCTGTGAAGCCGGCGTCTCAGCAGCGACGGAGGACCGCCAGTTCTCCGACGTGGCGATGTTCCACAGGCGGCACCTCAAGATCCTGCACCAGTGGGACGTGTGGGCCAGTGAATCCGTGTTCGACACCGAGCAGGAGATCTCACTCCTCATCCTCCGTGGTCGAGCGCTGCGAGAGGCCTCCGAGCCCTCTGCGGTCCGCGTTCTACTCCATGCTTGTCTTCTTGCAGAGGGCAAGCGGGCACCCGACGACGTCGAGGAGATCATCTCACGGCTGCGTGCAGGCGGCGTGAGAGACCCGGTCATCCTTGCATCGCGAGATCTGGAGCCCTACCCGTCTGAGGTGCCCGTCCGTTATCCGGAACTCCTCGGCGAGGCAGCCCGGGCGAACACGCTCGGGTCTTTCAGCATCGCCGGCGGGAGGCTTGCCGTGCTCAAGAGCGCCTGGCTGCAGCGGTCACTGCAGTACGCAGACGCCCTTGGTGATCGGGCCGTTGCGCTGACCGAGACCAGGTTGTCCATGGAGAATCTCTACCTGGAGCGCCCCGATACGGGTCTTGCGCGCGCCGAGAAAGCATTCTCCCTTGCGCTGACGGCGGATCTCGAACCGAGGGACCAGTTGCGGATCATGTCAGACCTGCTCCAACTCCTGTGGCGCCCGGACAAGATGGACCGACGCAGCGAGATCGTGGCTCGAATGAAGGCAACCGCGGACGTCGTCGGCCAGCCTCACTGGTCGTGGGCAGCCCATTCGTTCGGCTTCCAGATCGCATCAGAACGAGGCAACCTCTTAGGTGCTGATGAGCATCTCGGTGAGATGGTCCGGCTCGCTGGCATTCTGAAACAGCCGCGCCTCGTGCAGTGGACGAAACTCCGGCAGGCCGTCCGTGAAGCGATCAGGGGCAACCTCGATGCTTCCGAAGAACTCGCGGTTGCCGGCTGGAAGGCTGCACGCGCCGCAGGCGATGCCGACGCAGACCTGTACATCGCCGGCCAGCTCTACACCATCCACTTTCAGCGCGACACGCTCAGGCAACCCCCGGTCGTTGCGATCGGTGCGGGTACCGCCAAGGGTGCGACGCTTACGCATATCTTCGAGGCGTGGTTCGCTGCGCTTCCGCAACTCCCTGTGATCTCTGCCGCGCTTGCGGCGACGTATGCCCAAGCTGGTGATGACGAGAAGACCCGGCATTGGCTCGAGCAGTGGGACGACGGCGGTGCTCGGAAGGTGCTGGTCCACCGGCAGGACCAGGATCAGCTCGCAGCAGCCGCGGCGTTGTCAATCGGTGCGGTCTCTGTGTCCGATCTCGAGAAGTGCGAGATCCTGACAGAGATCCTCACTCCACATGCGGCGCTGTATATAGACAACGGAACCAGCTATCACGGGTCGGCAGCCCACTACCTGGCCGGTTTGGCATCGGCGCTGGGGAAGGTCGAAGAAAGCGATGAGCTCTATGCGTACGCGGTCGAGCAGAACCGGGCGATCGAGTCCCCTCCCTATGAAGGCATGTCCCTCATGGGATGGTCCGAGTGCCTCGCAGACCGCAGTCCCAAGGCTGCTCTCGACCCGTTTCTCGCTGCGAGCCGCATCGCCGCCGAGAACCCCCAGCTTGCGTGTCTGAATCGCCGTGTGGCAGCACTGGAACCACGAGTGCTGTCCGGGTAGACCGCTTCACCGGACGCATACTGCAGGTGCGAGCAGAGCGCCGGCGCACGGTGTCAGGAGACAGCTAGCGCTGTCTGCGGTCCCGGTACTTGAACTGCTGGGCCTTGTAGGTCCGGTAGTCCCTGCTCGAGACCATGGCTTCGCCCATCGCTGCACTGTGGCTTTCAGCATTGGGCTCCCAGTCGACAACAGTCCCCTTGCGGATACCCATGCGCCGGGAGACCTCCCACGAGTTCTGGTTTGCGCCCAGGAAGACGAACTGCCATCCGGAGTCCTCGGCCCCGGTGATGAGGTCGATCACCTGACGATCGGTCCACTGTTGGGATGCGTTCTCCATGCCGTCGGTGAGGATGACGACGATCACGTCAGACGGACGCTCGCCTCCGAGTGTCTCGAGGTACGCCTGGGTCTTGGTGACCGCGGAACCAACTGCGTCGTAGAGGGCGGTCATCCCGGAGGGGGAGTAGTCCCCGGCGAGCGGCCGTACCTCGGCGCCGGGAATGGCAGCGAACCGTGTCCTTACCTTCTGATTGAACGTCGTGAGTGTCCACCACGTTGTGCCTCCATGGCCGACCTGGTCCTCCAGGTACTGGTTGAAACCCTGACGGGCTTCGGTCGCTATGGATCCCATGGATCCGGATTCGTCGAGGACGAAGGTGATGAGTGCGGAATCTTGTTGCATTGTGGCCCCTTTCTGGCGTCTCCCGTGACTCTTAGAGTAATACTACTCCATATAGAGTAACTCTGCAAGGGGTAATTTATGTGGTAGGGTGGAAACATGGGACGAGAAGGAACGAGTTCAGACCCTGCTTTCCTCGCCGCCTACGGCGAAGCCGTTGTAGCGCGACGCGAGGAACTCGGCATGGACCGCAAGGTTCTCGCCGAACGTTCCGGGATCTCGTACTCGTATCTGTCAGCCATCGAGTCGGGCCAGAAGGTGCCATCGGGCACCTATCAGACGATGCTGGCCAACGGTCTCGAGCTTTCGCCTGCGGACCTACTCGCGAGAGCCAACGGTGCACTCCGTGATCGTGACGCGTTGCACGACTGGGCTGCCCTCAGTTTGGATGTCCGGGCTGCACGACGCCCTGAAGTCCAACACATGGAAGCTTTCAGCGAAGCACGGTCGGAGGACCCGGGCCTCTTCGCCTACGAGCGTGTGAGCCGCTCGTCTTCGGGCATCGTGGCCGAACTCGAGGCGCTCCTGCCCCTCCTGGCCCCCGAGGACCAGGACATGGTGCTTGGCATGGTGCGACGCCTCGCGGGGACAGAGCCCCCGCCTCCTCGCCGCCCTGCCGAGATCGGTCAGAAGAGGTACCGCGGCAGCGCGGGCCGGGAGTTGCGTACCGAGGCATATCTGCGCTTCTGGACGATGTACCTCGATGCGCTTCAGCACCGTGGTTTTGATTGGGGCCAGGGCCGGACACCGGAACCCCGCAGCTACTTCACGACGCCGTCACCGATCAAGGGATCATCGCTGTCAGCGTCGTTCGCCCGCAACCGCCTGCTCCGTCACGAGATGTACATCAATCGGGGCAGCAGGGAAGCCAACATCGAACTCCTCGCTGAGCTGCGGGACAAGCGGAGCGTCCTCGAGAATGCCTACGGCGCGTCGATCGAGTTCGAAGATCCGGGGAGGGAACGACGAGCGGTGCGTATCGCCGAGTACCGGGGCGGGCACATCTCCCATGCCGACGAGTACGACGAATACGTCGAATGGTTCATCGACCGTGGCGTGCGCATGCGCAGGGCGCTCGACGCATACGTCGCAGGCGTGCAGGGTTGATCGGCCTGCATTGTCGGGTGAGGTATCGGAATGCCGTAGGCCGTTGAAGTGGAATCCGGCCCCCGCCGATCCACTGCGAAGGCGCCATCTGCTACGAGGAGTGGGCGGATGTGCCATGATGGCACACCTCAACGGCATTGCGTCGGACGTCAGGAGTAAGGACTGGCGTCGTGCACCGTCGTGCTGGTCGATCGAGAAGAGGGGGATCCTATGAAGATCGTTGTTGTCGGGGGTGTTGCGGCCGGTGCGTCGGCTGCCGCGAGGGCGCGAAGGCTCGATGAATCGGCAGAGATCGTGGTGCTGGAGCGTGGCCGCTTCGTCTCATTCGCCAACTGTGGTCTGCCGTATCACATCGGCGGGGAGATTCCTGAGCGAGAGAGCCTGCTGCTTCAGACACCCGAGAGTCTGGCGGCGAGCCTGAACCTCGATGTGCGTACCGGGCATGAGGTGTTGGCCATCGATACGGATGCCAACGAGATCGACGTTCGTGACCTCTCGGCCGATGCGACGTACCGCGAGTCCTACGACAAGCTCGTGCTGTGTCCCGGCGCCGAACCGGTCCGTCCCCCGATCCCGGGAGCCGACCTGGAACGTGTCGATGTGTTGCGCAACGTGCCTGACATGGACCGCATCATCGCGAGAATGGACGCAGGTGCGACCAGGGCGTTGATCATCGGGGGTAGCGCCATCGGCCTCGAGACGGCGGAGGGTTTCCGTGCGAAAGGCCTCGAGACGACCGTTGTCGAGATGGGTGATCGGCTCATGCCGTGGCTTGGTCGGGAGATGACTCGAATCCTCCATTTCCATGTCGAACTCCACGGCGTCGACGTTCGCCTGTCGACGTCCGCTACCTCGATTCGAGAGGAAGGTGGCCAGCTCGTCGTTGATCTGTCAGACGGGGCATCCCTCGAGGTCGATATCGTCGTTCTCGCTGCCGGCGTGCGCCCGAACGCTTCGCTGGCCCGCGATGCGGGGATCGCGATCGGGCCGAGGGGCGGCATCGTCGTCGACCCGCAGATGCGGACCTCTGAGCCGGATGTCCTCGCTGCAGGCGATGCTGTCGAAACGGCGCATTTCTACACCGGCGAGCCGGTGCTTTCGATGCTCGCGGGCCCGGCGAACCGGCAGGGACGCATCGCCGCAAACACGATCTTCGACAGGGACAGCGCCTACCGGGGGACCCAGGGAACCGGAATCGTCAAGATCTTCGACATGACCGCTGGCGGGACAGGCATGACCGAAACCGACCTGACCCGTCACGGCATCGCATATCGCAAGGTGTACACGCATCAGAACGGCCACGCCGAGTACTACCCGGGGACTTCACCGATGTTCGTCAAGGCGCTGTTCGCCCCCGACGACGGTGCGCTGCTCGGCGCCCAGGTCCTCGGATGGGATGGGGTCGACAAGCGCATTGATGTTCTGTCAGTCGCTCTGGCTGCCGGGATGACCGTCTTCGACCTCAAACATCTCGAGCTCGCGTATGCGCCGCCGTACGGTTCTGCGAAAGATCCGGTGAACATGATCGGATTCCAGGCGTCGAACCTGCTGCTCGGCGATCTCGATCTCTGGTATCCCGAGGATTACCCGGCATGTGCAGACACCGTGACGATCCTCGACGTGCGCTCCCTGGTCGAATACGAACACTGGCACGTCGCTGAGGCGATCAGCATCCCGTACACCGAGCTGCGGGCCAGGCTCGACGAGGTCCCGAGGGATCGTCCGGTGTACACCTACTGCCGATCAGGCTTCCGTAGCTACATCGCGTACCGCATCCTCACGCAGAGCGGATTCGACGAGGTGGCGTCGCTGTCGGGCGGGATGATCACCTTCCACGGGTTCCACAGGACACCGCTGAAGGTCGGAGAAGGCGGAAGGCCTGTCGTCACCTACGCAGAGGACATCCTTGCACAGCGGCCAGGCGTCCTGGACCACATATAGAGGCGTCGGGCATGCGGCACATACGTCGTGTCGCACCGAAACTGTCTGATGCCGTGCACGGTGATGGCGCCCTGTGGTTCGTACTCGCACTCATCGTGATCGTCGGCATTCCGTGGGGATTCTGGTCTCCGTGATGCGATGGACCACCGGCCGCAAGCGTCATCGACGGGTAGATCCTCTGCCATGATGGATCGCATCGCGGCATTGCAGTCACCCTCTGCCGCCCCCAACCCACGAGAATGGACGACCCATGCAACGAACCATCACCCTTCTGATTGCACTCACGCTCCTCGCGGCAGCGTGCAGCAGCGACAGCGACCCGTCTGCCGACGACGCGGCGACCACCACGGAGGCGCCGGCATCCACGACAGCTCCCATCGCAGCGACCACCACGGAGGCGGAGACCTCGGCATCCACGACGGTCCCCGTCGCAGCGACCACCACGGAAGCGTCGGAATCTGACGGCGGTAGCGCCTCGAGTCCTCTGGTCATCGCCGCTGTTGACTTCGAAGCCGGAGTCATCCGGATACGCAACGACGGCGGTGAGGACTATGACCTCTCGGGGCACTGGATCTGCAACAGACCGACCTACAGCGAACTGCCGGGCGAGGTGCTGGCCCCCGGCGAGGTCGTTGAGATCGACGCGGCAGCGATCGGCCTCAGCGCCGACAGCGGAGAGATCGCCCTGTACGAATCGAGCGATTTCGGAAACTCCGACGATATCCGCCGGTACGTCCAGTGGGGAACCGACTCCCATGGCCGCACCACGATCGCGGTCGCCGGTGGCGTGTGGCAGGAAGGCGACTTCATCGACAACCAGGGTGGAAACATCGAGTCCACCGGATCGGACCCGGTGTCCGCGCCAGACTGGTCATCGACCTGACTCCTGACACGGGTTCTTAGAGACCAGCGAATTGGGACGGAGAACACAGCTTCCAGCCATCAGCCGTCAGGAGAAGAGAGCACAGAGCGCAGAGCACAGAAGGCGGGAACGTAGATCGTAAATCGTAAATCGCCAGAAATCGGAAGCCCCCTCCGACCTCGCTGCGCTCGGCCACCTCCCCCGACTTCGTCGAGGGAGGGAAGCAGGTTCTTTCTCTCCCTCAGCTTGCTGGGGGAGATGTCGAGGTACGAGACAGAGGGGGCTTCCTACAGCCGACTTCCGTTACTTCCGGATCCAGATCACCCGGGTATCGGTGATTTCGATGTCGTCTGCCTCCAGACCGACTTCGAACTGCTCGATCTCCGCTGCTGCATCCTCCCATTTGCTGCGGATGGCGCGGAGATCGTCTTCCAGGTCTGCGTTGAGGTCCTCGATCGACCGGCGGGTCGACTCGATCTTGTCCTCGGCTCTACGCGCTCGATTCTGTGCCGTTCGCTGGCTCGAACTGGACATCTTCGGCTTCCGACCGGTAAGAAGATCGAGTCCGAACCCCAGGATCGCACTGTTGCGTGCTCCTTCTGCCTCCTGGTGTGCCGAATCTGCTGTCCGCACGGCGTCGTCGTATGCGCGCTTTGCCTTCCGGAACCGAGCTTCGTACTTGTCGCGTTGCCCTGCGATCTCATCGTCCGCACGATCCGAGGCAGCCGCGCCGA
>JBDLIR010000007.1:0-19888 GCA_039714815.1 Actinomycetota bacterium
CAACACGCACCTGACGGAAGAACGCAGGCCCCTTCGAATCGAGCTTGACGGCGATCGCAGCGATCACGAACACAGGAGACAGCAGGAACAGCGCGACGAGGGACCCTCCGATATCCGCGGTCCGTTTGACGACGACGTAACCGTGGGGACGTTCCGCCTCGTCCTTGTCCCTGATGAGAGCTGCTGCGGTGAGTGCCACAAGCGCTGCGATCTCTCCACCGAGGAACGCAATGACGACATGCATGATCGGGTCGTCCATCGGGACGATGACCAGTACGACAGCAGCAACGACGGCGAAACCCCACGCGACGAACAATCGCAACGACTGCCCCCTTGCAACGAGGATCTGCCCGATGAACAGTCCCCCGGCCGCCAACACGACACCCGCTCCGGCGATGGCGGCAACGTTCGGCGCGGGGGCGAATCCCTGGCCGAAAGCGACGGACACGAGCACCGGGCCGAGCAGAGCGCCAGCGACAGCACCAAAGAAGGACAACACCACTGCCGCGACCGCGATCCCGCGCGCCCATGATCTGAGTTCCTTGCGTTCACCGCGGTGCGCCATCTCGGTGAATGGCGGAAGGATCCTCGCGATCAGGTTGTACCCCAGGGTCAGTGGTGCCCTGGCGATCAGGAGCGTCGCATAGGTCACAGAGAACTCAGCAGCCGTCGCACCGAGCCTGGATGCGACCAAAGGACCGGCGAGCAACAGGGCCTGGGACGCTGCAGCCGACAGGACAAGGCCGGTGAGCAATCCCCTCTCAGACTCTGACGAGGACCTGCGCCCCTCACGGTCGTCGACATAATCAGGAACCCTCCACGGCCTCCAAAAGACGATCACAAGCGGTCCGAGGATGTGCGCCCAGGCGAATCCGGTGACGGTCGGAATGAGGATCGCAACACCGATCGCCAGGATGACACGCAGGATCGACGCTGATGCGGACACGTAGCCATACGCCCTGAAACGCCGGTAGCCGGCGAGATATCCACGGCCGACGGCGAAGAAGAAATGCAGCACGACCGTCAGGAGCACGAACATCACGAACTCGCGACGCGATGTGAAATAGTCGTCGCCGGCGACACCAACGACGAGGGCTGCAGCCGTCGCTGTCGACGCTACGAGGGCAAGAGCACGTACCGGAACGACCCAGCCGCGAAACCCGATCGTGAGGCGGCGGATGACGAACTGCTCGATCGGCAGCAATACGACAACGAACGCGAGGAAGTGCGCCGTGAGGAGCACACCGATCGGTGCGAAACCGTGCTCTCCGAGACTCCGTCCGCCGATGAATTGATACGCGTATCCACCAAGGCCGGCGACGAGGCTGCCCAGAACGATGTCGAGTGTCCCATCACTGCGTAGGTATGCGTAGCGACCCGATACCGTGGCGGACCGTTCTTCTTCAGTTCCCTGGACTTGTTCGTCTTCGGCCACTGTTCCTCGCATCGGCCAGAAAGAGCATAATGGCGGGTGTCTGGGATCAGGCGCCTACCGATGTGCCTTGCCTTGATTATCTAAGTGCCGGTCTTACCATTCTGCCGATGGCTGCCCAGACCGTTTCGACCACCGCCAGATCACTTACCGCCGCAGTTCTCTCCGGGTTACTTCCCGGCGCGGGTCACTTCATGGCAGGCGATCGGCGCAAAGCCCGGACGCTGATCATCGTGGACATCGTGATACTCGCGGTCCTCGCGTTCTTCTTCCGCGACAAGGTCTCGATTCTCACTGCCTGGATCCAGCCGACGTCGCTCGCCCTCATGATGGTCGCCAATATCGTCCTTCTCGGCTACCGGATCTGGGCGGCCAGCGATGCATACATCACCGCCCGGGGGCCGGCCGACCGTTCCGGCAGAGCTCCGGGAGTCATGGTCCTGGCGGGCACGATCGCGATCGGACTCGTCCTGGTGATACCCCACGTCGTGTTCGGGTACTACGACGTCGTCCAATACGATCTGATCACATCCGTATTCGCGGACGAAAGGGACTCGGCCTCAGCCTCATCGCAAGAGACGATCACGCCGGTTACCTCAGCACAGGGCACCGTGACCGAAGAGACCGTTGTCGTGGCAGGGGGTGATCCGTGGGACGGTGTGGACCGCCTCAACATCCTCCTGATCGGTGGCGACTTCGGGGAGGGCCGTGCCGGCATTCGCACCGACACGATGATCACGGTGTCGATCGACCCCGCCACCGGCGAAACGGCGATGTTCTCCGTTCCGCGCAACTGGACACAAGCCCCGCTTCCGGCGGGAATGGGTGTGTGGGACTGCGACTGCTACCCGGAGCTGATCAACGAACTATGGACCGCAGGCGAAGAGCATCCCGATGCTTTCCCCGGGCCGGGGACACCGTCTGAGAACGCAGTCAAGGGCGTTATCAGCGAGTTCCTCGGCATACCCATCCACTACTACGCCATGGTCAATCTCGACGGATTCGTTGACATCGTGGATGCCCTGGGTGGCGTCGAAATCTACGTGCCTACAGCCGTCGTCGACGACAAGTACCCGAGCGAGGACGGCACGACGACAGAGCAGATCAACATCCAGCCAGGGTGGCAGAACCTCGACGGTCATCTCGCCCTGGCGTACTCACGATCCCGCAATCAGGACAACGACTACTTCCGGATGAGCCGCCAACGATGCGTCATCGAGGCCATGATGGAGCAGGCCAACCCAACCGACCTGTTGACGAACTTCGGGAAGTTCGCTGAGGTCATCAAGGAAACGATGATCACCGACATCCCGGTGGCGACCCTGCCGGATCTCGTGGAGTTGCTTCCGAAGGTCGATCTCGAATCCGTTGTCTCCATCCGGTTCATCCCCCCTGAGTATCACCTCAGGTACCGCGATGATGACACAGGATACGCCGTCGCCAATGTCGGTCTCGTGCACGAACACGTGGATCTCGTTATCTCAGACCCGCAACGGGCGATCACCGAACTCGGTCTCGAACCACTCGATGATCTGTGCGCACCGCCTCCGGGAGCCTGACCTCGACCTGTCCCTACAACTTGGACGTCACACCGAACGCTACTGTTCACTGATGCACATCTTCGACCAAGGAACATCCTGACATGGCCTACCGCAGACGTTCTGCTCTCGTGGCAGGTGCGATCACCGGCGTGCGATTCGCCGTGAAGTCCTACGAGCCGAGTCTCATGCCGCGCTCGGCGATCGACCAGGGAATCGTCACGGGAGGAAGCTTCCTCACGGGCTTCCTCACGGGTGCGACGTCGGGGAGGCTCATCGGGATTCTCCCCTTCTTCGGCTCGCTGTCGGGGCTCCGACTCGCAGGTCTCGCCACCGCAGGCATCCGTTCAGCCCAGATGCTTCGGGCACAGCTCGACCCCGAAGATGCACCACACTCAGAGACCGCTGGGTGGATAGAGATGGGTGGTGAGGTCGTGGGCTCCCTTGCGCTCTCAGGCCTTGCCGAGGGAACGAGCGTCCCTGCCGCCAAGCTCACAACCCTTGCCGCGATCACAATGGGCAGTGCTGCGGACATCCAGTCGGCCATCTCGCACCGTGAGGATTCGCCGGACGCCCGGTACGTGCTCACATCGATTGGAGTCGCTGCGGGTTTGAACGCTGCGGTTGCCGGTCTGGCAGGTGTTGTGTTCATCGGCGCACGTCTGCCGGGGAAGTTCGTCTCCTCACGGGCAGCAGGTGCAGCCCTCTCTGTGATCGGTGGCGTTGCCACGGCCGGCGTCCTGACCGCTGCCGCGCGTATGGCGGGATCGAAGGCGATGCGCGGCATCGAGGCTTCCAATGCGCAAACTGAGGTCGCCTATGCGGAAGCACCGGATGCACCCTCTGTGTCCGGAAGCACCTTCAGCCTCGCCAGATACGAGACACTCGACCTTCAGGGTCGAAGGCTCGTGTCAGAGGTCACACCTCGAGAAGCCTTCGTCGATGTCATGGGTGCACCATCTTCTTCAGACCCGGTGAGGGTGTTCGTCGGAACGGACAGTGCGGATTCTCACGACGATCGCCTTGAACTCGCGATCCAGGAAGTGCGGCGGGCCGGCGGGTTCGACAAGTCGCTCATCATCGCGGCGTCTCCTGCGGGGACGGGTTATGTCAACTACATCGCGGTCGAAGCCGCCGAACTGATGTCGATGGGCGACGTCGCAACGGTCGCTGTCCAGTACGGAGGCCTTCCGTCGATGCTCTCGATGAATCGAGTCGAGGAAGCGTCAGCGCTGTACTCACAACTGCTCACTCGCCTCCGCGACGAGATCGAGCGTCTCGGACGCGACATCAAACTCGTTGCGTACGGTGAAAGCCTCGGGGCGCTAACGTCCCAGAACGGGGTCAAGTACGCGTCCCGCGGCAACGAGCTCATCGTCGATGCTGCTCTGTGGGTGGGAACTCCCCACGGTTCTGCGCTGTTCCGAGAGCTGACCGGGCGAGGTGGTCTTCCTGTCTATGACAGCTTCAACGACTACCTCGACTCCGCGGATTCCGCGGGGCCGGGCCCGCGGGTCACGTTCCTCAATCACGACAACGACCCCGTGGCTAAGTTCAGCCCGAAGGATGCGCGGCGTATGCCGGCATGGCTCGAGCCCGTTGACAGGGGGCGCGGCACGAACCCGTACCAGCGCTGGCTTCCGGGCATAGCTTTCTGGCAAGGGCTGATCGATACGAAGAACGCCGCTACCGTCGTTCCCGGTGAGTTCTACTCAACGGGTCACGACTATCGGGCAGATCTCGCCGAATTCGTCCGCCTGGCGTTCGACCTGTCGAACGTGACGGACGAGCAGATGGAACGGATCGAAACACGCCTGAGAGACAGCGAGGTCAGGCGTGCAGAATCCATAGCCCAGGGTCGAGTACAGGAAGCCTGACGGCTGTTCCTTCACGCTGCCCGCGCTACGGCCTCCACGACGGCACGTCGGTGATCCTGGACCTGACCGTAGACATCGGCGAACGATCGTGAATGGCTGAACCCGCGGATCGCACCCACCACGAGCACACCGCGTTCGACGATGCCGATCAACGCAAAGAGAAGGACCGGCAACAACAGCAGAACCGATGCGAGCCCACTGGCTCCCGCAGCAGACCATCCGAACCACGCCCAGAAACTCCAGGTGACGACGAACGCGAGAACTGCGCCTATCGGCTTGACGGTCGCCATCATGGCGTCAGCGACTCTGAGACGTCCGATGAGCCACACGATCGTCATCGGGATCGCGTTGACGATGGCACCGGCGAAAGCGAACGGAAGCAAGACGAGGCTGATGATGATCGATGAGATCAGGTACGTCATGAACGCCGAGGCCTTGTTGAGACCGGTCATCAGCATCTCGTCATCGAATCCCATGGCGTCGAGGTCAGCCTGATACTTATCCATTGCCTCGCTGACGGCGAGCCGGTCCTGTTCCGGCGCGTCGCCGAGCAGGCGTGCCAGACGCTCTCTGTCGCCATGGCCGACGCCGATCCCGTCCGCTTGCGCATCCGTGCGTAACGCCACTTCAGATGCAGAAGAAAGCAGCCGCGCAACTGCCCAACTCTCGAAGTCCGGTGCTGCTTCCCTGAGGTTCGCCTCCATCAGATCCGTGAGCGCCCGCACGAGGGCTCTGTTGGAAGCGTCCTCTGGCTCACCGGGTGCGACGGACTCTTGAACGAAGTCATCCAGATCGATCGCCCACCCGATGTCGACGAATACCTCCGAGCGCAGCGCAGCCTTGTTCTCGTAGTGAATCCCTGCGCTCAGCAGCTTGATTCCGGTGACGCCTGCGGCTCGAGCACCAAGGACGATCCGGGCCGAGCCGGTCTTGATCCGAGCGATCGACGGGTCGTCGACGGTGATGCCTTCAGGGAAGATGGTTATGAGATCGCCATCACCGAGCGCTTCGTAGGTCGATGCAAACATGGTGTCGTTGGATGCGGGTCCTGCATCGTCGGCTTTGTGGACAGGGATAGCGCGTGCCCACTTCATGAGGCTCTTCGCTACCGGATAATTCCAGATCACGTCCCTGGCAACGAACCGGGGAACCCGATCCATGGTGTAGATCAGGAGCAGCGGGTCGGTGAACCCACCGAAATGGCTCGAGTTGGCGAGCTGCGGGCCGCTGGCCGACAGGTTCGGTGCCTGGCGAACCTCGACACGGTGATAGAGCGCGGCAACCGCCCACCAAACGAGCTTCCTGATGACCTTGCCCGATCGCCTCATCGATACACCCTCATTCCGTCGCATGCACGATACTGCGTCATAGCCCCACCGAGGTGAGTCTCCTCTCTACGCTGCGCCTCGTTGTGCGCAAGAGTGTCTGGAGTACGACACCGAACGCTGCCGACACCACGCCGACAACGAGCCACGCTTCGGGTCCAGGGAGGGCCAGCTCAAAGAGATCTCTCAGCATCGGAACTGCAAGGATGAACACGAGCCCTGAGAACATCGCTGCGATCATCACCACGTTGCGTTTACTCACGGGTTTCACCAACTCTGCGACTATCACCAGACCGAGGACGACCATCAGGATCGTGGCACCTGTGCGGGACTGTTCCAGTGTGAAGCCGAGCCGGTCGACCCGGCTCAGGGCGAAGAAGCCGAACACGGCAAGGCCCGATACCAGACCCGCGGGAACCGCGAAGGAGAGCACCCGTGGGAGGAATCCGTGCCTGATAGGCCGCTCCTCCTTTTCGAATGAGAGGATGAACGCGGGTGTGCCGATCGTCAACACGCCGACAAGGGTCATGTGCCGTGGAAGGAACGGGAAGGCCAGGCCGACAAATCCGATGAGTACCGCAAGCATGGTGGCGTACACGGTCTTCGTCAGGAACAACGAAGCGACACGTTCCATGTTCGCGACGACTCGCCGGCCTTCAGCCACAACCTGGGGCAGTGACGCGAAACGGTTGTCCATCAGCACGATCTGCGCAACGGCGTGAGTTGCGCCCGTACCTGCACCCATCGCGATCCCCATGTCTGCCTGCTTCACCGCAAGGACGTCATTGACCCCGTCTCCTGTCATCGCAACAACGTGGCCCTGTCCCTGGAGCGCCGAAACGAGGTCGCGCTTTTGGTCAGGGTTCACCCGGCCAAAGACATCGGTCTCTTCGGCGATACGATCAAATGAGTGGTCCGACGCCTCAGGAAGCCCGGTTGCGTCCACGGCCTGGTCCGCTGCGATGCCGACTTGCCTGGCAACCGCGGCAACCGTCTCAGCGGCATCCCCTGATATCACCTTCACCTCGACGCCCTGATCTGCGAAGTACACGACCGTGTCTGCGGCGTCGGGCCTGACATCTTCTGAGAACACGAGCAGGACGGCCGGAGCACCTGGCACAGCGTCTCCATGCGAGACAGACGCCGCTGTCGTGCTGCACATGACGAGAACACGGTGCCCTTCACGAGTGAACAGTCCGATCTCATCCGCGAGCGAGGTCTGGATTGGAGGGTCGAGAACGAACTCTGGTGCACCGAGCGTCCACGCCGTCCCATCTGCGAACGCGACGGCGGATGCCTTTCTCTCCGATGAGAACGGCATCCGCGAGACGACCTCGGGTGGTGTTCGAGCCGGAAACGCCCGAGACAGGGCTTGCATCGTCGGATTCGGATCCGGGTCTGAAGCGGCAACGGCCGAAAGCACGCCGGGCGCATCGATGGTGACACCATTGAGCTCGACATACTCTTTGAACACGATGTCACCTGACGTCAACGTCCCCGTCTTGTCAACACACACCGTGTCAACCCTTGCGAGGGTCTCCACGGCGGGGAGTTCCTGTACGAGTACGTGGTGGCTGCCGAGCCTCACCACCGCTGCGGCGAGAGAGACCGACACGAGCAAGACGAGACCCTGGGGAACCATGGCGACAACCCCTGCCACCGCCCCGACGATCGCATCGGAGATGCTCTGGTCTGTCTGCGATTGGCTGAAGACCAACAGAGCCGACGTCGGGATGATGAGCCAGGTGACGATCTTGAGGATCTGATTGATCGCGATCTGCAACTCGCTCCTTGTCAGCGTGAACCGCCTGGCATCCTGTGCGAGCCTGTTGGCGTACGAATCAGCTCCAACGGCGGTGACACCGATAGCTCCGGTGCCCGCGACCACGAAAGACCCACTCATCACGTCCAGACCGTTGCTCTTGAGCACGGCATCTGACTCACCTGTGAGGAGAGCTTCAGAAACCTCGAGACCGTCGCAATCGAGGACGACGCCATCGATGGGAATCTGCTCCCCTCGAGCGACGATGACGATGTCGTCGAGAACGATGTCACGAGACTCGAGTTCGACGTCTCCGCCAGATCGTCGGACGGTGATCGTGCGAGCGTTGAGCACCTGCAATCTGTCGAGCGTTCGCTTCGCCCGCAGCTCCTGAACGATCCCTATCGAGGCGTTTGCGATCATGACGAGGCCGAACATGGCGTCGGCCACGTTGCCGAAGACGAGGATGAGCACCAGCAGGACGGTGATGATCGCGTTGAAGCGCGTGAGGATGTTGGCGCGCAGAATGCTCGTTACCGACCTCGACTCTGCCGACTCTACGACGTTGGCCTTGCCGGCCTTCCTGCGCGCAGAGACCTCCTCGGGAGTGAGCGGGCGGAAGGTTGACGCTTCGGCGCTGATCGACCCGTCAGCCGCCACCAAACGTGTCCTCGTAGTCTTCCATCGCCGCGACGACCACGGAGTGGGCATGCTCCGCGCCGTATGTCAGCGGGATCGTCACCGTTTCTGGCTCTCCGGGGATCGCCTTGTACGACAGGAAGTAGTGTTCCATTCTCGTGACGAGCGCCGGAGGAAGGTCCGAAATGTCGGTGATACCGTCCCAGACGAGGTCGCCCGAGAGGACGGCCACGATCTTGTCGTCCGCTTCTCCCCCATCGATCATCTGGAAACCGCCTATGACGCGTGCACGCATCAAGATCTCAGAGCGGTCGATCGGGCGTTCCGACACGACGCAGATATCGAGTGGGTCGCCGTCGGCTCTGTCCACTTCGTCGACAAGGGCCGCGACACGGGCGTCGCAGTACGTTCTCGGAATGAATCCGTAGAGGACCGGTGGCGACGATGAACCGGTTTGGGGCCGGTCGACCTTGAGGTAGCCGGTTGCCTTGTCGACCTCGTACTTGACGACGTCGTACGGGGTTATCTCGATGAACGCCGTTACGTGCTCCGGGGCGTCGTCACCGGCTGTGAGCCCGTGCCAGGGATGCGGACGCCATCGATAGAAGGGTGCGGGGAACGCCATACCCCATGTTTACCACATCAACGGATGCTGCGAGATGTCACGTGCCGCTTCGACACGGCCCTTTCGACGATCGAAGCTAGCCCGACAGGGCATTCCTCGCAGTGGCGTGGACCGCCTCACCTAGTGCGACGACGCTCTCCTCCCCGGAACCCTCATCGATGTCAGCGACGCTGAGTAAGGCGCCATACCAGCCATCGGTATTCCATGAAGCGCCCCCTGGCAACTCCACATCAGCCCATGACTCCTCGAACGGCCACGGGTTCGCATAGAAGTAGGCATCGCCGGCCGGATACCAGCCGATCGCGATCTGAGCACTCGTCGGGGTCCCCTCGTAGTCGACCAACTTCTCCGAATACCACTCAGTTGCGATGTCGAAACCGTGGGGCCACAGATGCGGCCCGGTGATCTCGCCGCTGATCCCTGCGTTGATCCTGGCGAAAGCGTCTCCGACCGTCGTGGCGACGTCGAGGAATGCCGACGCGTGCGATGCGTCGTACTCCTGGAGCGAGTCGTCCTCGTACCGAGATGCATCAACGTCGAATGTTGAGCCATGCTCCGCAGCTATGGCGGCGACCGACTGGCCGACGGCCTTGGGCGCGGGCCCTTCGGTGAGGTCGAACACGCGCGACGTGTCGCCTGCCGAGATCACGATCTGGTGCTTCTCGAGGTCGATCGTCGATACGAGTCGGGTTCCGTCCTCGAGAGGCGTGGCGGCGGACACCAGGCCCTGGGGGGCGACCTCCATGGCAACCTGAGCCCATCGGGGATGCGACGGTGCGCCCGCTCGAGGCAGCGCCGTGACAGCATGCGCGTAGCGCTGCAAGGTCGCTCTCGTTGGTTCCCACTCGGCGGGCAGGACGGCGATACTCATCATGGACCCTTCCTTCGACTGATGAGTACAACCGGGTTCGGTGCATCAGATTCCGGAGTTATCCGTCCACCCAATCGTCGTCGTCGTTTCGGCCCATCGCACGGGCAATGGAGAAACCGACGTACGCGATGATCCCGATCGATATCCCGAACGCAAACGTTGTGAACGCGATGATCGAGAAGTCGAACCCTCTCGGCTCCACGTTCACGGTCATGATCCCGGTTGGATGCAGCGTCGTGAGGTGGTCGCCCTCATCGGAGATCTCCAACTCGATGACGAGGGATCGGCCAGGCGCCGCCGACCAGTCGCCGAGTGTGTGCTCGATCGCGTCCCGGTTGTCGAGCGTCAACGTGTCACCCGTGTTGAACGTCCACACCGGTGGCACATCGAGGACGCTCTCTCCTTCGGTGATCGCCTCGCCGGACCCTTCAGGGATGACGAGGACGACGTCGGCCGGGTCCGCGGTTCCCTGTGTGTAGATCACGAGAGCGACCGCAGACAGTACGAAGATGACTGCCGTGGAAGCGGAGATGAACACCAGCAACTCGGCGAGTCTGCGCCACAGGGGTACGGAAGCGGATGTTCTTGCCATGACGTGTTGCCGGGACGTCGCCGTCACACGTGCACATCGGCCCTGGTGTCGCCGTTGAACCCGGCATCGACCCAGTCATCGTCTTCTCCGTGGCTCATCGCCCGCACCACCGTGAGACCGAGGAACAGGATCAGCCCGACGGAGAGACCGAAGCCAAACGTCGTGAGTGCGATGATCGAGAAGTCGTATCCCCGTGGTTGGATGTCCAATGTCACCGTGCCCGCTGGCAACAGGCTGCAGGTGAAATTGCCGCCGAAGGCCGGCTGAAGGCCGAATCTCCTGGTCGTGTTCGGCGGGACAGACCACGTGCCGATCGTGTGCGTTACGTCATCTCTGTTATCGAGCACGATTGCATCGCCCGCGTAGAACGCCCATGTTGAAGGGATGTCGAGGACGTTGTCTCCTTCGAGAATCCGATCGTAGGAGCCGGGGGGTATGTCGAGCACGTGCACGGCCGGTTCTCGGGCGTCCTTCGTGTAGATGAGCAGTGCAATAGACGACAGGATGCCGATGACGAGCGTCGATCCGATGATGAGCACAGCGGCCTCGAGCATCTTGCGCTTGCGCGATACGGTGCGCTTCCGATCAGATGCCGGGTCTGCATCGGGCGACATGGCTAGAACAGATACAGCGTCGGGTAGATGATCACCCATGCGAGATCGACGAAGTGCCAGTACTTGACGACTCCCTCTACCCCCCAGTACTCCTCAGATCCGTAGTGGCCCTTGATGCCGAGGGCCAGCACGATACCCAGCCCCACGAGTCCGGTAATGACGTGGAATGCGTGAAGGCCGATCAGCATGAAGTAGGAGGTTCCGTATGGTGTCTCGGGTGGATATAGGTGGATAGCTTCCTGCAACTCGAGGACAACACCCCCCATGAAGAGGAGCCCCATGGCGATCGTGAACACCGTGAACAGGATGAAGTTCCTGCGATGGTTGTACCTGATCGATGTCTCAGCGAGGTATGCGCTGATCGAGGAGACGAGCAGCACGATCGTGAGTATGAGGGCGAGCGTCTGGTTGAGTTCTTCAGGTTTGAGCGTCCCCGTCGAGAACCAGCGTGCGGACAGGAACGCGCCGAAGAGGAAGGTTTCTGAGACGATGAAGAGCCACAATCCGATGCGGTTCGCCTTCGGCTGGAACGACGTGTCCTGGTGATACTCGCCGTGGGTCTCGGCCGTGACTTCTTCCGGGGTCGTGTCAAGGATCGTCATCAGTGATCATCGCTCCACAGTGCGCGAACGTGCATGAATGAGTCGAGGATGATCCAACCCTTCAACAGCACGAACGGGAGCAGCGGCAGGAGGGGTTGCTCCACTCCCGTCGCGATGAAGAACTCGATGACGGTCAAAACGGCAAGGATCACCGCTGCGACGACTCCCTTGTGAGTCGCTTTTCTGAGCGCATCTCTGTCGATCGTCTGTTGCTGGGTCGTCATACGAGCACGCCCTCTTCTTCCGGTGCGCCATCGTCGCCAGGGTCGTCACGCTGCTCCGCATCCGGGAAGTGTGCGTGCACGGACCCTTTGACACCGTACGCATATGGGTGTCCGATCACCACGGGCTGAGAGGTGAAGTTGTGATGTGGGGGCGGTGACGTGACGAGCCACTCGAGTGTGCGGGCGTTCCATGGATTCTGGCCGACCTTTGGCCCCCAGATAGCCGAGTAGACCAGGTTGCCGACGAAGAGGAGAAAGCTCGCTCCCAGGATCAGCGCAGAAACAGACGCAAACTTGTTCGCGGATTCGTATGCCTGGGGAAAGTCGCCGATGCGGCGGTTCATGCCGTTCATGCCGGCCCAGAAGAGCGGAATGAAGGTGAGGTTGAAGAAGACGGTGACCCAGATACCGAAGATCTTGCCTGCCGCCTCGTTGTACATGCGCCCGGTGATCTTCGGGAACCAATAGAACACCGCTGCGAGCAGCGCGAAGATCGATCCGCCGACGATCGTGTAGTGGAAGTGCGCGACCACGAAGTACGTGTCGTGCAGATGGATGTCGGTTGCGACATCCGCAAGGAATATGCCGGTGATCCCACCGATCGTGAAGTTGAAGAGCCAACCGAACGCGATCACGAGTGGCGTCCTGAACCAGAGCCTTCCCTGCCAGAGGGTTCCGAGGATCCCCAGGAAGATCACGCCGGTCGGGATGGAGATGGCTTCGGTGACGATCATGAACGGACCGTGGAGGAAGTTCGCCATGCCTGATGTGAACATGTGGTGCGCCCACACCACGACGGACAAGCCGACGATGGCGAACAACGACGACACGACGGCCTTGTAGGCGAACAACGGCTTTCGCGAGAAGGTGGTGACGACCTCGAGTATTACGCCGAAGCCGGGTAACACCATGATGTAGACGGCGGGGTGCGAATAGAACCAGAAGATATGTTCATACAGCAGGCTGGTCCCCACCTCAGGCGTGAAGAAGCTTGTTCCGGCGACCCTGTCCATCGTGACGAGGATCACTGCAGCTGCGAAGAACTGCGTCACGGCGAACGACAGGACGGACGTGGCGAGGCCTGACCAGGTGAATATCGGTAGGCGGCCCCAGGTCATCCCCGGCGCACGCATGGTGATCACGGTCGCGATGACGTTGATACCGCCAAGGATCGACGACATGCCGAACGTCACGACCGCGAGGTTGAACAGGATCTGACCGCTCTCGTTCGTGACGGACAGCGGGGCATATGACGTCCAACCAGCGTTGAATGCTCCCAGGAGCGGCGACATCAGCAGGGCGATCGCAACGGGAGGTACGAGCCAGTATCCGACCGCGTTCAGCCTCGGGAATGCCATATCCGCGGCGCCGATCTGGATCGGGATGATGTAGTTCCCGAAGGCACCGATAATGCCCGCAACTGCGACGGCGACCATCAGAATCCCGTGCATCGACACGATCTTGTTGAAGTCGTCGAGGTCCACGATCCCAACGCCAGGTGCTGCGAGTTCGATCCGCATGATCATCGCCGAGATACCGCCAATGAGCAGCACGCCGATCAGCGTCACGCCGTACTGGATGCCGATGACCTTGTGGTCGACGCTGAACTCGAAGTACCTGCGCCAGCCGCGATCTGTTGACACCTCGACCGATTTGCCTGCCCACTGGCGACCGAAGGCTTCGATGCCCCCGATCCCGCCGAGCCAGCCCGTCAGTGCGAGTATGTAGCCGATGATGACGGCGATCTCGTCGGTTGGGCTTCCCCCGCGGATCGCCATTGTCAGGCCAACGCCTACGGCGTAACCGACGATCCCCAGGACGACTGCGCGTACGAGGTACTTCATGACCGTGCTCCGGGTTCCGTGCGACTATTCATTCTCAGCCAGTGTCTCGATGTACTCGTTCCATTCGGCGTCCGACACCACCCGTACCGGCATCGCCATGTTTGCGTGGCCTGCACCACAGAGTTCCGCGCATTGGATGCGGAGGTTTATGTCGTCCTCGAAACTGCCCTCGCCCTCGGCGGTGGCGAAGGCTGTGGTCGTGATCCCCGGAACTGCGTCGATCTTGATGCGGAAGGCCGGTATCCAGAACGAGTGGAGGACGTCTGTGGAGATGACGTCGTAGCGAACTCGTGCGTGGGCAGGGATCACGAGTTCATCGAGATCTGTTGCACCGTTGGGATACGTGACCTCCCAGAAGAACTGCTGACCCTCGAGATTGATGACGTAGTCGGAGCTCGGTTCCCCTCGGATCTCTGCAAGGCCGATGAAACCCGGGTTGATGACCACGTAGATGGCGAGTGCGGATGTGACGATCAGCCACGACGTGACAACGATCGTGTTGGTCCGTGTCGGAGCTCCGTCCTCGCGGTGTGCACCACCTTCGGTGCGCCAACCGATGACGGACCAGGTCATGACAGCCAGGACGAGCGCCATCACCGGTGCTGAGAGGTACTGCAGGAGCAGCATCGCTTCGTCGACGACTTCCGCCTCACGGGCCCACTGTTCGGGGTACCAATTGAAGCGCGCTGTCACGACGATGATGAGCACGGTGTATGCCAGCCAGAGTATGACAGCCGGTATCCACGATCTGCGCACGAAGCCTCCTGGCTACTGCTCGAAATCCGTTTTGCGAACGGGATAGTAACCGGTTCCGCGAACGTCACATCGTGTAAGAAGCGACGCGTGGGAACAACCTTTCTCTCCCGTCTGGCGGCATCCTAACCACAAGCGATCACAGTTCGTGCATCTGGCGACGCATTTTTCTTGTCGAGCCGTGTCGGTCGTTCTGTGGGCCACAGTGCACATTTCTGTGCACTGGAACCCTGGGTATGCGAGACACTGGCTGTGGTGATCGTTATGTTGGGCTATTGGGGACGGGCGGATCGGCCAGCAGCGCGCGCTGCAGGACAGTCGTCATGAGGAGCACGTACTGATCGGAGGTCCATCCGAGCTCCTGGGTGAGTTCGCGCCACGGCCCTGGGAGCGTGATGGCATAGAAGACATCGGCTGCCGTGTCCGGGGTCCAGCCATCAGCAAGACTTCCCTCGTCAGCGATACGCTCGATCAGATCCCGATGGACCTGGTGTCGAAATCGCAGGCGGTCGCGCCAGGCTGTGCCGAGTGCCTCATCCTCATACTGGGCTGCGTCGAGGATGAGGGCTATCGGGTCGATGGCGGCACTGAAGCTGGCGTGGAGTTGCATCGTGCGTTCGATCAATTCGCTGTTGGTGGGAGCATCCTGTACACGAGCGAGAGACTCTCCCAGGTGGAGGGATTCGTCCATGTGCTGGACGAGTGCCACAAGCAGTTGGGTGCGGTCGCCGAAATGGAGGTAAACGGCCTGGCGGGATACGTCAGCGCGGTCAGCAACGTCACTGAGTTTGAGCCTCGACCCGCGTTCGACGACTACCTCATGGGTCGCTTCGAGGATGCGCCGTCGCGTCTCGGGATCACCATACGATCGGTCGCTTGACATGCTGTAAACCTTTCGTGTACGATGCCTTGATGTACACAGTGTAAACCATCGACGATCGAGGGGCGGACATGTTAGAGACATTCATCGAGGCCCAGCAGAGGATGCTGGATCGGTCCGGGGTACAAGCTGAGTCCCGCTTCGTAGATGCGCCCGTGGTCAACGGTCGAGCACACGTGTTGGTGTCGGGTTCGGGACCCCCCGTCGTCATGATCAACGGAATTGGCACTCCGGCGGCGATGTGGGCACCGTTGATGCCGCTCATCAGCGGCCACACCTTGTACGCGGTCGACCAGCCAGCCTACGGACTCACCAACACAACGGAGCAACTCACCGACGATCTTCGATCGACAGCCGTGCTCTTCCTTGAACAGGTAATCGACCAATTGGAGCTCGAACGTCCCGTATTCATCGGCAACTCTCTCGGGTCGCTGTGGACAACCTGGATGGCTATCGACAGACCCGGGCGAGTCGCAGCGTTAGTGCACGTCGGTTGCCCTGCGCTGTTCCTCGACACATCCGCTCCCCTCCCCATGCGGATGCTTTCCGTGCCGGCGCTGGCACGTGTGATGATGAGACTGCAGCCGCCTTCGCCCAAACAGGTCGAGCAACTCTCAAGAATGGTGCGCCAGCATCCCCTGACACCTGAACTCGCCGCCTTGCTTCTCGAGACAGAACGCCTACCGGGATTCGAGCACACTTTTCTGGCGACCCTCCATACGCTGCTCACGCTCCGCGGGGCACGCCCTGAGATGGCGCTCACCGCCGAACAACTCGCCCGGGTGGACCAGCCGGTTCAATTGATCTGGGGAGATGACGACCCCATGGGATCACCTGCGGTGGGCGAACGGGCCAGGCACATCATGGCCGAGGCCGATCTTCATGTCGTTTCGGGCGGGCACACCCCCTGGCTCACGGACACAGAGCGAATCGGCAAGCTGGTGGCATCCTTCCTCAACAAGCACGACCAAAGGCGCGTTGAGGGTTGATCCGGAGAGAGCGGCGACTTCGGGGAGAGTCACCGACGCTGGCGACGGTCGAACAGGCGATGTTGGGGGCCCGACACTGCGCCTCCCTTCAATGCCGGATCCTCCCCCGTCTCAGTACCGCTCATCGAGTCTGACAACGCCGATCACCTGTATCACGGCAAAGGCAGCCACAGCGATCGTGACGACCCCGAGCGCGACCTCTCCCGCCGTGGTCAGCACGCTCGTGAGTGCGATGAGCGCGACGGCCCCCGCGACCCACAGAGAGTCGCCCGCGATAGCGAACACTCCCCCACGCCTTAGCCACGTCTGAGATCGAGCCCAGATGCTCAAGACGATCGCGTACAGCATGAGTCCGGCTCCAATCCCGGCCAGCACCCGGGCGTCTACACCCAGCCACCCGTCGAGTCCGCTCGCCCCCACCAAGAGAACGAGACCGCTCGTTCCCGAGAAGAGCGCGTTCGCCGACAACGCCCGTCCGAGCAGGGTGCGCCGCGGCATCGTCACACTCGTAGGTGTCCCGTCTGTCCTGACTGCCATCTGCCACTCCTGTCCATGTGATTGCCCACAGTGTCTCGGCTCGCGTGAGGCTATGCAATTACCTGCCAGGTAATCGAATCACGGAGACAATGACGTAGACTCTCCTCGTCTCGGACGGGAGCAACCATGGCCACGACAGCGATCACGACCTCGGGTGAGGTCCTCCAAAGATGGCGCAAGGCGAGGCGGATGAGCCAACTCGATCTCTCTGCCGCGACCGGTGTATCCCAACGTCATCTCAGCTTCCTCGAAACTGGACGGGCTACCCCTAGTCGCGAGATGATCATCCACCTTGCAACCCAGCTCGACGTGCCGCTGCGCGAGCGCAACGTGTGGCTGAGAGCAGCGGGCTACGCCGACGCGTACACCGAGCACGATCTCGACGAGTCAGCGATGGATCAGGTGCGTCATGTGCTCGAGATGCTACTGAAGGCCCACCAGCCCTTCCCGGCCTATGTCGTCGACCGAGCATGGAACCTCGTCATCGCAAACCAATCAGCCCAGACGCTTATGAGCATGTTCGTGACGGCCGACACCGCGGCGCTCTTCCAGGGCAACGTCCTCAGGCTCTTCATGCACCCCGACGGGTTGCGTCAGCACATCGTCAACTGGAAAAGCGCTGCCGCGATGTTGCTGCACAGGTTCGAGCGGGAACTCGCCGACCGGCCCGACGACGTGATCCTCGCCGAATTACTCGAAGAGGTACGTAGCTTTCCCGGAGTGGGCGACCTGCCGGATCGGCCTGAGACGCCAACCGGAGCCGATCTGCTCGTGATGATTCATCTGCGGACACCTGCCGCGGAGCTGCGATTTCTTACGACAATCGCGACGATCGGTGCACCATTCGACGTCACTCTGGAAGAGCTACGGCTCGAGACGTTACTGCCCGCGGACGCTGCCACCGAAGCCACGCTCCGCTCGCTTGCCGGAGATGCTTGAGCATCGGAGTTGACGGGCCGGAGCGCGAACCTTCTCGGCCGTGCCGAATGATCAGCGGGTGCACTGCTCAACCGGAGGGAGTAACGTACTCCCGCAGGGGACGAAGAAACAGGGGGGGCATGATGTCAAGACTCGGGTTGTTTATCGTCGTTGTGGCTGTTGGCTTGCTCGCAGCTGCGTGCGGTGGGAGCTCAGACGATGGGGATGCAAGCGATACGGGCGCGTCTGTGGCGACAACTGCTGCGTCAGCGGTGACAGACACCACGGAAACACCGGGGAGCACAGATGCGCCGCAATCGGATGAGCAAACTTCCGAGGCGGGCGAATCCGCGGCCACAGTGACGATCGACGGTGTCGCATACGAATTCGGGGCCAACGGACCGGCAGCTACCTGTGAGCCCGACTTCTTCGGTGGGTTCTTCGCCGTTCTCGTCAGCACAGACCTCACGGCGAACTTCTCTGTCGAACTGTGGAACGAGGGTGCGGGCGACGGCGAGCAGGTTTCGAACGCGACGATGTTGGTCGAAGCCGACGGGGAGATACTCGATCTGGCTGCCAATCCTGAATCATCCTGGCCGGCCGCTGAAGCAGGCTCCAGCTATATCGACACCTTCACCTACGAAGGGAATCGGGCCAACGGCACGATCTATTTCATCAACACCGAAGTTGCCTACAACGCTGATCTCGCTCCCCTGGATCCGATCGTCGGCGAATTCGAAATCGTGTGCGCAGACGGCTGAACCCGATCCGATAATTCACTGTCTACCAGGTGTCCGCACGACGGGCCCGATGGAGCACCCCTCCCATTCCGCGGGCTGACCACGCCATATAGGACGTCACGAACCCTGGGTTCACGAAGTGTCCCATTCCGCGGGCTGACCACGTCATATAGGACGTCACGAACCCTGGGTTCACAG
The DNA here is from genome assembly GCA_039714815.1 of Actinomycetota bacterium. Classification (GTDB taxonomy): domain Bacteria; phylum Actinomycetota; class Acidimicrobiia; order Spongiisociales; family UBA5794; genus JAMBLL01. Next base: position 18,961 of record JBDLIR010000007.1, read on the forward strand.
CACCGTGGGCAGGTGTCGCTGAGGTGGTACTGTGAACCGATGGCAACCGATCACGGCGCAGTTCCCGTACCCGCTCCGGAACGCCGGGTTTTTGCGAATCGCACTTTGAAGATGCGCGGGATCAAGGCGATCGGTTACGACATGGACTACACCCTCACGCAGTACAAAGCCGAGGCGTTCGAGGAGTTCGCTTTCTCTCACGCCCGCAATCGCCTCGCCGAAATCGGCTGGCCTGTCGATGACATCTCGTTCGATCCGGCGTTCACGACTCGTGGACTCGTCATCGATCGCGAACTCGGGAACCTTCTGAAAGCAACGCGGTTCGGTTGGGTCGTCCGTGTCATGCACGGCACCCGGTTCCTCGAACATCGGGCGGTTCGGGAGGCATACCAGGGAACGCACATAGACCTGTCAGAGGACCGCTATGTCTTCCTCAATACTCTGTTCTCTCTGTCAGAAGCGAGCCTCTTCACTCAGGGTGTGGAACTCCTGGACGCGGGGAAGCTCCCTGGAGGCGTCGGCTATCGCGAGCTGTTCGCGACGGTGGAGACCGCGATCAACGGGGTACACCGGGACGGGTCACTCAAGAAAGGGGTCCTCTCTGAACCTGAGCGTTTCATTGCGCGTGATGGAGACATCGTCGCGTGTCTCCTCGACCAGAAGAACGCCGGCAAGCGGCTCATGCTCATCACGAACTCCGAGTGGAGTTTCACCAGCGAGATCATGACCTATACGTTCGACACATTCCTCCCGAGCGGCGACACATGGCGCGGATTGTTCGATACGGTCATCGTGTCGGCAGCGAAACCGGGATTCTTCACGTCATCGAATCCGCTCTACAGGGTCATCGATGAGGATCTGGGCCGACTCGAGCCGCACTTCGGCTCGTTGGAGAGCGGCGGTGTGTTCTACGGTGGCAATGCGAGGC